>NZ_JAVKEA010000188.1:0-9138 GCF_040221695.1 Coleofasciculus sp. E2-BRE-01
AAATAGAACAGAAAATAGCAATAAGCAAAATGGTAATATTTGCTACTGTTGTATGCGATCGCACTTTCTCTTGCCTTAACCCAAAAACGCCCCAACTGTGGCAATCTGGGAGAATAGAGAACATACAGACAGATAGTTTAGAGAAATTATCCCGATAGGTTATGCAAACACTTCCAACCCCTCAAACGGCTGCCAAACCCCCAGCATTGGATACCGTTATCCACCGTCGCCAAACCCGCCCGGTATCCGTCGGGAATGTCACGATTGGGGGCGGACATCCGGTGGTGGTGCAGTCGATGATTAATGAAGATACGTTAGATCTTGAGGGTTCAGTGGCTGGGATTCGCCGCTTGCATGAAATTGGCTGTGAGATAGTCCGAGTCACGGTTCCCAGTATGGCGCACGCCAAAGCCCTCGCCCCAATTAAACAGAAGCTGATTCAGACATACCAAGAGGTTCCCTTGGTAGCGGATGTTCACCACAATGGGATGAAAATAGCCCTAGAAGTCGCCAAGCATGTGGATAAAGTGCAGATTAAGGGGAGACAAGCCCTCTGGGGTTATCTAAGTTAAGTTAAGCTCGATACTTGGTAGTTTTCTAAGGGTTTTTGGTTTAAGTATTGCCGCAAGGATAGATAGCTGTAAGGTGTGTCTAGGAGCCAAGAATCCTCGTAAGCTGTTTGGCATTTAAACCTTAATATCAATAATGGCACAATCCTTGTAGTGCGAGCATCTTGCTCGCTACTAATACCCAATTTAAATGCATTACAGCTTACCTTTAGGTCGAGGAGTGTCAATTATCCGACAGTGCGATCGCACTCCTCCCTTACTCATCAATCACCGCCGTGCGATCAAGCAATAGCAGCGATCGCAACTGATCGGTATCCATATCCGTTACCCAGTTTTCACCCGCTTCTACCGTCTGTTCCGCCAACTGCTTCTTGCTTTCAATCATGTCATTAATCCGTTCTTCCAACGTCCCCGTACAGACAAACTTATGCACCTGTACATTGCGAGTTTGACCAATTCTAAACGCCCGATCTGTCGCCTGATTCTCCACCGCCGGATTCCACCACCGATCAATATGGAAGACGTGATTCGCCCGGGTCAAATTTAGTCCCGTTCCCCCCGCTTTTAAGGATAAAATCAGAATTGGGGGACCTTCGGGGTCATTTTGGAAACGGTCAATCATTTCCTCCCGTTGCTTCTTGCGAGTTGCGCCATACAGGAATAAGATTTCCTGATCAAATTGTTTGGCTAAATAGGGTTTCAGCAGTTTACCCCATTCCGCAAACTGGGTGAAAATTAACGCGCGATCGCCTTCCGAAATCGCTTCATCTAACATTTCCTGTAACCGCAGTAATTTCCCAGAACGCTTGGCGTCTTTTAAGGATTTCTCTTTTAATAATTGGGCGGGATGATTGCAGACTTGTTTGAGTCGCATCAGCAAGGTTAAAATTAACCCCTTGCGCTTAATCCCCTCTGCTGCTTCAATTTCCACCAAGGATTCATCCACCAGTTTCTGATACAGGGCGGCTTGTTCTGCGGCGAGTCCACAGAATACCGTCATCTCCTGTTTTTCTGGTAAATCCTGAATAATCGTCTTATCAGTTTTCAGACGGCGCAGAATAAACGGTTGTACTAACGATCGCAAAGTTTGTAAGGAATCCCTGTCGCCAAACTTCTCAATTGGCATAGCAAAGCGGCGTTGAAAAAATTGGCGATCGCCTAAATATTGGGGATTGAGAAAATCTAAAATTGACCACAATTCCGATAGTCGGTTTTCCACAGGGGTTCCGGTTAAAGCAATGCGAAATTCTGTCGGCAGTTTCCGCACAGCTTGCGACTGTTTCGCGCCTGAATTTTTGATATTCTGCGCTTCATCTAATACCACACCTTGCCAGGATACCGATTCTAGAGTTGTGGCATCTCGATACACTAATGGATAACTGGTAATTACTAAATCCTTGGTCTTCACTGCTTTAGCAAATGTCTTGCCTTTTGAGCGTTTATCGCCGTGGTGGACAATAGCTTTAAGCGTCGGAGCAAATTTTTTCACCTCCCGTTCCCAGTTTCCTAGTACCGATGTGGGACAGACTAATAATGTGGGCGATTCCAGAACATCTTGTTCTTTTAAATGAAGCAAAAAGGCAATGGTTTGAATTGTGTTATGACAAAGAATGTTATTTGCCACAAAGTTGTGATGGTGGCTGACTTCAAAATCATACACCCATCCCTCATAGTCGATATCCTCAATGTCCTGAATTTGACAGTAGAAAACGTCTTGATCCAGGAGACGCTGTAAGCGTTCTTTAGTGAAATTTAATTGGGGTTTGTCCAGTTTGGTATAAGCGTCCAGAGTTTGAGATGTCCACTTCGATGGTTTTTGGTGTCGATAGTCTCGTTCCGCCACACCACTGATGATGCGATCCATTCCGGCGACAACTCGTTCTAGGCTAGCTCGTGAAAATTGCTGTGAGCCATTGATATAGACTGTGTTGTGCATCCCCAAATGCCGGATTGGTAATTGAGTCGCTGTGACGGTTTCCGCTACGATATCAGATGCAGGAATTTCTTCTACATTCGTGTTACTGACTCGTTCACATATTTCTGTTAATTTGCGCTGTTTTTCTGAATAATTAAATCCAATCTCTTGTAAGAATCGACGCGCTGAATTGCCACCGATTGTACCATTATAGACGGATTTTCTGTCTGATGTAGTAGATTGGTCAGGGCGCAAGCCTTGCGCCCCTACAGTCATCTGGACTTCAGTTTTGGAATTGCTAGAGTCAGTCTGAAGAAGAGATTTGGCATTGGTTTCTCGTTTGTGTTGTGGTGTAATTTGCAACCAAATGCCGAAGCGTCGTAGCAGTACAGAGAGTTGCTGAATCAGTAAAGGGGAAGCTGTACTAATTTCAATACTCCGCATCTGAGAAATAACAGACGCTTGTGCATCGAAATAGTTTTGGAGGAAGATCTTCACCGTATCTCGATCTGCCTGCATAATAAAATCTGGGATAGATTGCTCATATCCTTCAGCAATTTGCCAAGCCAGAAACTTCACCAAATCCGGATCTTCGGGTTGCCCCTGCCAAATCATTTTGGCAGGTACACAAACGTAATCCCCCACCTGAAAATTAGTCGTCCAACCGTGATGGGTTAATAGTTTATGACGATAGGTAATCGTAATTCGGCTCCCATCTTTAAGCTTAACGGTGCGTAGTTTTTCCTGCACTCGCTGGCGATAGAGACGCTGAATGGGAGCGGTGGTCATTTTATGGGTTTGTGAGTCAATGGCATTAACCTGTAACGACTCTGTTGGCTGACTCCAAAATCCCTCTCCATCAAATTCCGCTTCTGTTGCATACTGTTTCCAAATATCTTCAGCTTGGATAACGGTTCCATTGACGGAAATTAATGTACTAGGCGCGACGCATTTTCCTAATCCCATATCGTCCGCTAAACAAGCCCCTAACCCCCAACGTTCTAAAAAGGCTAACCAACTTGCGCCTCGAAGTTGATACGGGCGTAATGTACCGTTAAAGTCTTGGGGAACGTCGATAGGTTCAATCGTGCGATTTCCAGTTAAATTAGTAATTAACTCTTGCAGCGCCCCGGATGCTTCAAAGTGAACGACAGGCAATTTTCCTAAAGTTTTAGTATCGCCTGTTGCCAGTCGCAAGGCGTCTTCGACTGACAAACTCATATCTTCCTTGGAAGCTTTCATGATGGTGTGCGCCGCCCGTGCATCCGCAGGTTGCAGGGCAATCCATTCTCCATTCACTTCCACTAAGGGGGATTTGAGTGACATCAACCGTTGGAATTCAGATTTGGAGAGTTTCGTATCACCAATTGCCAAATCCCATTTAAATTTCAGCAGGCTTTGTAACCCTAACCGTTCGTCTTTCTTCGATTTGGGCGCTTCTGCGGTAATACTAATACCGAGGCGTTTTTCTCCTGATCCGGGGGCTAATCCTGGGGGTAAGATAATCCCTAAGCCACTGTCTTGTAGTCGCCATGCACTAGCTTTGATGAACTCATATACTTGGACAGGATTGAGTTCACAAAACCGGGGACAGCGTTCGTGTAAGCTGGCTTCCAAGGGAGGATAAAGGCGAGAGGCTAATCCTAATCCCTTGAGTAGGGTTTCTTGAGGCTGTGCAATGGTTCGCCCGTGATAGTCTAATTGTTCGATAGGATGCCGCCAAATCGTTTTGGCATCGACTAATAAGTCTGCCTCATCCATGGCTTGCAAGCAAAAGTCAAGCCGCCAGTTGGCTTCATCGGGTTCTGGGGGTTGCAAGACTAAGCAGGTGCGGAAGAGATTTTGGGTTAAGCCTTGGGTGGTGGGAGTAACTAGGTGCTGTTGAATCGAGGTTGTCCAATTAGACAGGGCGGTATCTAAACGGGCGATCGCCATCGGTTCAACGTTTAGGTTCTCCTTGGCGCTACACAGGGCTTGCAGCCATTCGGGGATGGGTGAGGTAGCAGTTGGGGGTGATAGTGATTCAACCCAATTTTGCACCTGAGTATCAATGGCGTGTCTTAAAAAATTCAGGATTAGGGATTGGGGATGTGGTGATTGTAGAGACGTTGCATGCACCGTCTCTGCATTGCCGTCATACGCCTGACACGCTAAGGGCATGGATTGGGTAAATTCGGCTAATCGGGTTTGATCCGTGGCGCTGTCGAGGAGGGGTTGCCAGTAGGCGATCGCTTCGCCATTAGACTGGCGATATAATCCAGGTAAAAATTTGCACCGAGTCAGTAAGTCTAAACTCCAGCGATAGACATGCGTCCAAAATCGTAAATCTGATCCGACGTAATTATCGGCAACATTGAATCCCCCTAAGGGCAGAGATTGCAGAAAGGGGAGGGCGGCTGAGGGGGTGAGACGATAGCCTGAAACCTGCCAGTGGTGTAGTTCCAGGGATGAAGAATCCTCTGTTGGGAGTTGGGCGGAAAGAATTGGGTAGGCTGGTGTCTTGGTAGCTGCGGGGTGAGTGGGTAGAACTAGGGTTTGGGTTTGCCAGGAGGCGATCGCACTCTCGCTGTCCCCTTTAGTTTTTCGGCTGCTGGATTCGGGCAGGGTTAAACCGCGATCGCCTAAAAATTCGCTTAACTCTGCTTGTGTCATTGCAAAAGGATGGGGCATAATCCCCGTCTTGGCGGCAGAGTCAACAGAGGCTAAAGGACGCCATTGTTCTCCCCAAATAAATAAATAATTATCAGATTCGCCTGTAATCCAACTACCATGTAAAATTGCCATGTTTATAGAAAAATGAAAATGTCCGAATAGTGAAGCGAAGGCTCAACACTCAACACTTAATCGGGGCGGGTTTTGAACAAAAGTTATCGCCAACAGCATCAATAAATTCCCTAAACCCGCCCCTACACACTCAAATCCCTTCTCAAAGCATCATTATTCCATAAATGCTAGGATTGCGACAGAGAAAAAAACGTGATAAAGAGAGAAGGGTAACGAACCAAATGGTAGAGTTAGACAAATCAATATCCTTTGATGGACGGGATATTCGGCTAAGAGCCGGTCTACTAGCACCCCAAGCTGGGGGATCTGTACTAATTGAGTCAGGAGATACAGCGGTTTTAGTTACGGCGACTCGCTCAGCGGGTCGAGAAGGCATCGATTTTCTCCCCTTATTAGTAGACTACGAGGAAAGACTGTATGCAGCGGGTCGAATTCCCGGTGGGTTTCTGCGCCGCGAAGGGCGTCCTCCGGAAAAAGTTACACTCACCAGCCGTTTGATTGACCGCCCATTGCGCCCCTTGTTTCCCAGTTGGCTACGGGATGATATTCAGATTGTAGCCACAACCTTGTCCATGGATGAACAAGTGCCACCGGATGTGCTGGCGGTAACGGGGGCATCGGTAGCGGTACTGCAAGCCCAAATTCCATTCTATGGTCCGATGGCAGCAGTACGAGTGGGGCTAGTTGGAGATGATTTCATTATTAATCCAACATACCGCGAAATCGACAATGGTGATCTAGATTTGGTGGTCGCGGGTTCTCCCCAAGGGGTGATTATGGTGGAAGCCGGGGCAAATCAATTGCCAGAACGGGATATTATTGAGGCGATTGAATTTGGCTACGAAGCCGTACAGGATTTAATTGCGGCTCAAGAAAACCTGCTCAAAGAGTTGGGAATTGAGATTATCCAAGCCGAACCCCCAGAAACCTCATCGGAACTGGAAGAGTTTATTCGCGATCGCGCGACGAAACCGATTAAGAAAGTCTTGTCTCAGTTTGACTTCGATAAGCATGATCGCGATGAAGCCTTGGATGAGATCAAGGAAAATGAAATTCTGGCTCCCATCGCTGAACGTCCAGAGGATGATCCCCTGCGCGTGGCGGCGGCTGATAATCAACTGCTGGGGAGTGTGTTCAAAAGCTTGACCAAGAAGCTGATGCGATCGCAAATTGTTGAGGACGGGGTGCGCGTTGATGGGCGTAAACTGGATGAGGTGCGTCCGGTGTCGTGTCAGGTGGGTCTATTACCCTCTCGTGTTCATGGCAGTGGTTTATTTAATCGAGGCTTAACTCAAGTCCTGTCTACGGTGACGCTGGGAACGCCTGGTGATGCTCAAATGTTGGATGATTTGAATCCAGAAGAAGAGAAGCGTTACCTGCACCACTATAACTTCCCGCCCTTTTCCGTGGGGGAAACCAAACCCATGCGATCGCCGGGACGCCGGGAAATCGGTCATGGGGCGTTAGCGGAACGGGCGATTATTCCCATATTACCGCCGCAAAATGAGTTTCCTTATGTGATTCGGGTGGTATCGGAGGTGCTTTCCTCTAATGGTTCAACCTCGATGGGTTCGGTTTGTGGATCGACGCTAGCATTAATGGATGCTGGGGTGCCGATTACCAAGCCTGTCAGTGGGGCGGCGATGGGATTGATTAAGGAAGGCGATGAAGTCCGAATTCTCACCGATATTCAAGGAATTGAAGACTTCTTGGGCGACATGGACTTCAAAGTCGCGGGAACGGATAGCGGGATTACCGCGTTACAAATGGACATGAAAATCACCGGGCTGCCCATGGAAACCGTTGCCAAAGCGATTGAACAAGCCAAACCAGCACGACTGCATATTTTAGAAAAGATGCTGGCGGCAATTGACAAACCCCGTCCTGATTTGTCGGCGTTTGCCCCACGCTTACTGACCATGAAGATTGATCCGGACTTAATTGGCTTAGTGATTGGTCCTGGCGGTAAGACGATTAAAGGGATTACGGAACAAACCGGTGCCAAGGTCGATATTGATGATGATGGCACGATTACCGTTTCTGCGGTTGAAGGGGAAAAGGCAAAGAAAGCGATTACCCTAATTCAAGGGATGACTCGTCGCTTAGAAGAAGGGGATGTATATGCAGGGCGCGTAACTCGAATTATTCCCATTGGTGCCTTTGTCGAAGTGTTACCGGGGAAAGAGGGAATGATTCACATTTCCCAACTGGCAGATTATCGTGTCGGTAAGGTCGAAGATGAGGTTGCTGTTGGCGATGAAGTGATTGTGAAAGTTCGCGAAATTGACAACAAAGGTCGGATTAATCTGACTCGTTTGGGAATTCATCCCGATGAAGCAGCCGCAGCGCGTGCAGCAGCGACTACTTAGAGGGTTTTGGAGTTAGCTGAACGTTACATCAATTGCCCGTAGCTGGGTTGATTGAATAGGGATTTTGGATTAGGATTCTAATCTTAAATCCCCTAGCTTTATTTTTAAGAGAAGGCAGAAGGGAAAGAGGATTAGTCTCAACAACTAAGCTAATTACCGATACCATCACAGAGAGCGCGATCGCTCAGTCACGCAAATATGTAAAATATATTTATTAGGTTGTCTCAGTCTCCGTTCATGATAAAGACAATCGCTTGCCTAACTGTCAACATATAACTATGCCAACTGTTCTCAGGAAAGATGGCTTTGCTGTCCGTATCTACTTCAACGACCATTTGCCGCCTCATGTTCATGTCTTCAAAGGTGGAGGGCAAGCAAGAATTAGCTTGAGAGGTGAAACTGAATATCCGGAACTGGTTCAGATTGAAGGTTTGAGTAATAAAGAAGCTGTCAAAGCGTTGGAAATTGTAACCGAACATCAAATAGAACTACTCAAAAAATGGGAGGAAATTCATGGTTAATTCAGGTTGGGATGAGACAAGGCTAAAAGCCGCGATCGCAAAAGCAAGAGAAGCCGCAGCCGTTGCCAATACGGTTGAACCGAGGGCGGAGTCGGCGTATTATGACCCAAGTCGCGATCGCGTGGTAATTAATTTGAAGAGTGGGGCGACGTTTAGCTTTCCCCCAGCATTAGCGCAAGGGTTAGCCGATGCTTCTCCAGAGGATTTAGCTGAGGTTGAAGTGACGCCATCGGGGGATGGGTTGCATTGGGAAAAGCTGGATGCGGATTTTAGTGTTCCGGCGCTTTTGGCAGGTGTCTTTGGCACGGCGGCGTGGATGGCTCAGATTAAGATGAAGGTAAGTTAGGGCGCGATGTTTGTTTGTAAGTGGGTGGACATAATTAACGTGAACGGTGAAGATTGTCATTCGTCATTCGTCATTCGTCATTCGTCATTTGTAATTAAGCTAATTAGAAATGCCGTCGCAGAGAGCGCGATCGCTTTCACTCAGGTTTGGGTTATAGGTCAGATAATTGTGCACCCAATTACATCCCTGTACCAGTAAGTTATCTAAATCCAGATTCCACAGTTTAATTGTTTGATCACCACTGCCAGAGGCTAAGCTTTTCCCATCGGGGCTGAAACTTACACTACTGACCCATGAATCATGTCCGGTGAAAGTGGCAATCTCTTCCCCTGTTTCTCTATTCCATAGTTTTATTGTATTATCACCACTGCCAGAGGCTAAAGTTTTACCATCGGGGCTAAAACTTACACTATTGACCCTTGAATCATGTCCATAGAGAGTGGCAATAGTTTTACCCTGAAGGGGTGACAAGCAGCTCAAAAGCTCGGCAGGCAAAGCATTTCACCCCTCTTTCCCTCAAAAAGATGGTAGCTTATTGACAGGTTTATTGAGAATGAAAAGGGGAATGAGAATGATAATCATCTGGGTGACTCACAGGGAGTCTGTTGGTTATCTTTAATCCTTAAATGTTCCC
>NZ_JAVKEA010000189.1:0-105416 GCF_040221695.1 Coleofasciculus sp. E2-BRE-01
TTTATCAAAAAGCGTTTGATGCAGCTATGACTATTTTTGAAGTATCTACACAGTTTCCCATAGAAGAAAGATATTCTCTCACTGATCAAATTCGACGATCCAGCAAGAGCCGTGTGCGCTAATTTAGCGGAAGCGTGGAGAAAGAGGAGGTATCAGGCATCATTTCTAGCTAAGTTGAATGACTTAGAATCCTCTTGAGTAAAGGTGCAAAGCATTGGCTGACATCTAACTCTCTTCTCTTTTCTCGTTTCTTTCCTTTTCTATCTTGATACCATTCTTTCTGTCTTTGTCTGACTGTATTGCTTTTTTCTCCTTTGATTTTAGCGATAAATTCTGAAACTCGGGTCAGACTACTTGAACCTGTCATCACCATGCCAAAGCTCCAAGTGGCTAAACCGATTACTTCAGGCAAAGATAAATGAGAAAAATGAGAGGAGACAATTTTTGACCAGTCTTTTAAATGTTTATTTCTTAACATAGCTCAACCAATTAACCAATTTTCTGGATGATTAATCATCTTGACTAATCCGCTTAAAATTTGATTATATGTATGATATATTTTTCTCCCTTGCTCCGTTGATATATACTCACATTTAACAGCAAATTTCAGCCAAACCTGCGTTTCAGCACTTTCGGCTTCACAATCATTTAACTTAGCCAGAAACGATGCTTTATACCTTCTTTTTCTCCACGCTTCTGCTAAGTTAGCACACACAGCACGAGATGAACGTCTAATTTGGTCAGTTAGAGAATATCTTTCTTCTAGGGGAAATTGTTTTGATATTTCAAAAATAGTCATGGCTGCATCAAACGCTTTTTGATAGATAATAAGATCTTCATGAGTTTTTATGTTTTTTTTGTCTTCTTCCTTGTCCACTTTCCCTCCAGGTCTTCCAAGTCTTACCCCCATTATACCGTCAAGGTAAAAAACCTACCCTTGTGAGTTGGGGGAGAGGGGGTTGTGGCTTAAGTTGACACGACAGGTGCAGGGACAATAATATAACCCGTACTGACATCACCCAATACCCAATTCCGCTCAATCCCCCAATACCACCAGTACGCCGCAATATAGGCACAGATTAAACTATCCAGTTTATCTTCTAGTTCCTTCAGCGTCGCCCCCGTAAATCGTTCCAAAAAACTACCATTTAAACCATCAATCCCA
The DNA here is from genome assembly GCF_040221695.1 of Coleofasciculus sp. E2-BRE-01. Classification (NCBI taxonomy): domain Bacteria; kingdom Bacillati; phylum Cyanobacteriota; class Cyanophyceae; order Coleofasciculales; family Coleofasciculaceae; genus Coleofasciculus; species Coleofasciculus sp. E2-BRE-01. The sequence goes on from NZ_JAVKEA010000189.1 coordinate 1,166, forward strand.
TCAAGTTTTGGTTCTAAACTCGGCAATACCTCCCGAATTAAATGATAAAGTTTTAATAATTCCCCTTGACGTTCTGCCAGTTTTCCTTTCTTATATTTCAGAATCCGATTTAATCCAAATAAATGAACGATCGCGGGATGGGGAAAGACCTCAATTTGATAGCGTCCCAGGGTTTGAGGCGTTATCTGGGGGGCGTGAATAAATCCCCGTGCTTCCAAACTCAGACCAAACTCTATTGTGCGTTGAGCAAAAGGGCGCTGGCGATTGGCGGGATAACAACCCGCGTGGTAGCGGTGAAAATACCGATGACTAAGTTTATCCGGGAGGCGCATTCCCGTGGCATTGGGAATCAGCGTGGGGGCGTCTACGGCGATGAGGGCGGGTTCAGTGGCGGCTGTCCAATTGTCAATCCAATTCAGGATATCAACTGTGGCTTGTTGACGGTTTAATTCTAATAGCTGAAGCTGTCCATCTGACCAATTTAAGCAACATAAACCACTTGCACCCGACGTCCAACCGAGGTCAATTCCGATAAATTTCATGGGGATTGACACTGGTAATTTAACCATTCATACCAACCCTCTAGCCCAACACCTGTTTTTGCCGAAACCTGAAACACCTGCATCTGAGGATTAACCGTTCGCGCATACTCAATACAGCGTTCCACATCAAAGTCTACATAAGGCAACAGGTCAATTTTCGTCAGAATCATCACTTGGCTAGCACGGAACATATGAGGATATTTAATCGGCTTATCATCGCCCTCAGTTACCGATAAAATCGCCACCTTTGCCTGTTCCCCCAAATCAAATAAGGCGGGACAAACAAGATTTCCCACATTCTCAATCATCACCACAGAATTGAGGGGAGGATTGAGTTGAGTGCAACCCCGTTCCACCATCGCCGCTTCCAAATGACACCCGGTTCCGGTATTAATTTGGACAACCTTACACCCAGTTTGTTGAATCTTCTGGGCATCATTCGCCGTAGCTTGATCCCCTTCAATCACATTAATCGGCAATTGTGCCTGTAAATCCTGAATCGTGCGCGTCAATAACGTCGTTTTACCCGCCCCCGGAGAACTCACTAGATTTAGCGCCAAAATATTACGCCCTTTAAACCATCCCCGGTTTTGGGCAGCAATTAGATCATTTTTTCCCAGGATATCCGCTTCCAGGGAGATTTTTGTACCGTGAACCTGGGCGTGAACTTGAGAGGCTTCATCGTGGTGATTCCCCGACGAATCGTGAGTGTGAGTGTGGGTGATGACTCGACCATCGGGCAAAGTGTGAGTATGGGAGTGGCTAGATGAGGAGGAGTGCGTGACAACAGTCCCATCAGGTAATGTATGGGTATGATTTGGGTCATGATTGGAGTTAGCCATGGTAAAAACCTCCCCCGTTTCCGGATTAGTAAGCGTGGTGTCAGCACCATCAGAACAGCCGCAGGTTACACACATGGTTCGACCTCCATTTCCTTAATTTTCAGTTCTTGACCCGATATTATATCCAGTTCTACACTACCGCATTCACAGAGACCAAAAGGTTGATCGAGGGGAATTTGGGCATTACAGTGACGACAGCGACCAATACCTGGAATTTCAATGATATCGAGAGTTGCCCCTTCTAAGGGAGTGTCTTTGCTACAAACATCAAAACAAAATAGCACCGCATCCGGCATTATCGCCGCTAACTGACCAATTTCCAGGCAAACTCGTCGCACTTTTGCCCCTTTAGCATGTTCGGCAACGATATCAACGATATTTTGTGTGATTCCCAGTTCGTGCAATGGTCTATTCCGTTACAGAGGATCTCCGATTTAATTTTATCTCGTTTTTAGGTAAGAGCGTAGGTGATCAAGGGAAAGCTTCCCGAAGCCTAATTCAGATGCTCTTAGCCTGGGGAATACGTTAGGACATCAGTTAGTTCAAGAGGGAACTCTTAACAGGGAAGAGGGAACATTAAAGAATGTCCTAACCTGTCTTAGTACCGCTATACCTAATCCCTTTAAATGTACAGAAATACCTTGGTATCACTCCTCCAAAACCTGGGGCCAGTTCTGATTAGCTTGAGCAATATGTCCCGGAACATCTTTTTCCCAACGTTGCTGAATACGTCGATTGAAATTTAGGTAAAGTTTACCGTCCACAATTTTCCAAGCATTCGGATCAATCGGAGCCGTGTAGCCTTGGCTTACCGCCCAAGCACAATATCCCCCATATTGAGGAGCATATTGCTCAGGATTATTGGCAAACAAGTCACGATTTTCTGCACTGGCAAATCGCCAGGTGGCTCCTTGCCATTCATATTCAAATTCGGCACGACCGGGAAGGGGTTGTCCTTGGGTAAAGTATGCCACAGGATCGGTACCTTTTATCGCCACCCCATCCTCTACATAAAAGCTGACTAGAGTTGTCTGCTTGTTAGCAGGATTAGCCACAGGGCTAGGATTGCTTTGTTGAGTTTGGCTTTCCACGTTAGCAGAGGGAGTTGTATTGGCATTATTGCAAGCGGTTAAGCCCAGCAAGACAATAGAGGCGAAGGTTAAGTAGGTAATTTTCATTGATGCTGGTGTTTCTGGAACTGATTTTCTCACTTAATGACTAGAATACTACTGGGTTCTGAAACGGTGGTGAAAGTTAGATGAGTTAAGACTGAGTTATCCTGAGGAAGCCCTTAAGTGAAATGGTACTCAATTAAGGCGGGTGGGCAATGCCCACCCTACTGGCGTGACCCAGCTAAAATGGTGAAATAGATTTGGTTCGTAGTGAGGGCTAAAGCCCTCTCCAGCTAGGCGTTAAAGCACGCTTTGTGCTTACTACAAACAAAGTCCTATTTTAACCCGGTTACGCCACTACTGGCGTGGCACACCTTATTTGATGAATTAGAATTACGCCCCGAAACCGTAGGGGCGCAAAGACTTGCGCCCGATTCAATGATAAAATCTATTCCACAATTTTAGTTGAAACTGTTGCCTGTTGCCTGTTCCCTGTTGCCTCTCCCCACCACAACACTTATTCAGCCGCCTCTAAGTTAGTCCATTTTAATGGACTTGAGCTTTTAGCCCGGAGTTTGAACTCCGGGCTACTCCAGGTTCCGGGCGGGTTTTCTGACTTACTCACACCCTTGCTCAGAGGTTTCGCCATCGGGCATAATCACACCGCAAAGGTTTGCCCGTTTCAGGTTCACATCAGTCAAATTCGTTAATCTCAAATAAGTCCCCCTCAAATCAGCCCCTTTGAGATTCGCATCGGTCAAATCTGCCCGTCTCAAATCGGCTTCCCTGAGATCAGCCCCTCTCAAATCCGCATCTCTCAAATCAGTATCTCTCAAATCAGCGAGTCTCAAGTCTGCATCTCTCAAATTTGCTCCTTCTAAAGCACATCGGCGACAGGCTCCAGTGTCCAATAATTGGCGAACCTGATCCGCATTTTCTGCCCGGATAGGAGTCGCTAATCCTAATCCAGTCAGTAAAAAAACCATTACCAAGATTTTTGGATACATTTTTCCTTTCTTTGTCAAGTGCCCATAGATGTATTGTGCCAAACTCTACGGTAGAGATTTCTTTATATAGTCCCGAATCATCCAATCAATTCAACCTAACTGGTGAACTCTCTAGCAACTGAGTTCGTTACCCTGAAAGATAGTGACATACAGAAGCTTAACCATGAACGAACCCATTCGCACAGAAGAAAGCGTCGAAGAGATTAACGCTAACACCGTTCCTCTAGAAAATGAGTTACAGTCTATTGAACCCGACGTTGATACCACAACCCAAGTCAATGTCGAAGAATTCACCATTAGTGGCGATGACTTAGTGGGTAAAGTGAGGGAACTGATCCATCAGGGTAACATTCGCCGGATTATCGTCAAGAACGAAGAAGATCAAATCTTAATCGAAATTCCCCTAACCGTTGGCGTCGTGGGTGGAGTCGTTGGGGTGACGCTGTTTCCCGTCATCGCGGCTGTCGGTGCGATCGGGGCGCTGGTTGCTCGTTTGAAACTCGTGATTGAGCGACGAGAGTAGGCAAAGCCAATCGTTTTAAGTGTAGGGGCGGGTTTTACTACTATCATTTATTTCGCACCCATAAGTAACTAAACCCGCCCTGACTTAGTTTCCTGTCTCGCCCATCAGCGCAAAAATTCTGAAGGCAAAAGCGGTTGATTTGTTTGTTCAGTTTTCAATGTCGGCGGACGTACATTCCCAGGCGTTGGGGGTTTTGATGGAAGTTCATAGCGCTGCGTTCCCCAACCCCAATTCCTATCTTCCGGTTTAACCACAGGGGGAGTTTTTCGACCCGTTGGCAGAGGAATCCGTTGGCTTTGAGTGACTTTAACATAAGGCTGACCTTCGTTCGTAAAGCGAACCAGTTGACCTTCAAGTTCGGGTGTTTGGATGGTTTGATTTTCTACAGTCGGCAGTTGACCCTGTGGATCAAATAATGCCACAAATGATACATCAGCAGAGGGTTGCAAGGAGTCACCAATGGGCGATTGATCCAGTTGCCATGCTTCCCGGAAATGTCCATCGGGCGCTACTTGCCATAAATTTAGCGTGGCTTGCCATTTTCCGTCCTCAACTCTGACCACTTGACGATCCAGAATGGAATAAGGAGAATACGATTCATCCCGATAAACCGCCTGATCCGGAAACCGTAAATCGCGAATTGCGGCTACGGTTATTTGACTTTGATCAGGGAGATTCGTTGTGCCACTCAAGCTGTAGAGCCCAGGACGACCTGCGGCTTGGGCGTTGAGTGTTAAATTAATATCTTCTGAGTCTTGAAATGAACAGCTTGTACACCAAAGTAATAGTAGGACTATAATCGTCCAATTCCGAAAAAAAGATAGGCGGCGCATTTTATTTGTCATTTGTCATTTGTCATTTGTCATTTGTCTTCGGAGCCAAGTATTCCCCTGTAGGGGCGGGTTTAGGGACTAAAGTCAGCTATTGCTGAAATAACGGAAAAACAAAACCCGCCCTCCTCACCGATAACGGAAAAACAAAACCCGCCCTTTCTCATCGATAACTGATCAGCAAAACCCGCCCTTATTCAATTGTCGGGGTTCTGTAGAGGCGTACATAAGTTATAAATTCTAGGGGACACAATGCTTCCACGACCAATAATTGTGCTGAATTGAGATGCTTCCCTAACCGACTACGTCTGGAACAGCATCGGATTTGACGACTGATCCAATGTTATAGTAGTCCCATCGACTGACTATCATAGCAATTTTCTTTGCATACTGTGTAGGTATGTACGATCAAATCTTGGAGCTGGGATGAACGAAGGTATACTAGCTTATTTTTACGGGTTTCGATAATTGAAAAATAAAAAATAGTAATGCTTGACCTAGCCAAAATAAAACTTATAGCTCAATCCTATTCTCCTCAAGAATTATTCGCTGCCCTAGTTTGGCAACGCCGCTTCAATGAGTTTGACGGTGAGGAAGTGATTACGGATCTTGCAAAAAACTCGTCTTTATGGGCAAGTTTTATGTTCACAAAACCGATTTTTGCTCCCGACGAAAATGGTTTGAGCTTTAGCGGTGTGATTGATACGCTTCTGGCAATGGCAAACTATCGTCCAATGCCTGAAAACTGATGGCTCGATTAGAAGCTGGGGTTTCGGATCAGGAAATGCAACGCGATCGCGACGCGGTGGTGATTTCCTATTGGTGGGATTGAAAATTAACCAAAGCTGTCCTTATCCCCTACTGTACAATAATTGAACAAGCAGACCTGATAGGAATAACGCGCTGGCAGAATGCTGGCTTAGATCATGGCTGATCCAAACTGGGAAACGCTGAAGACGTTTCTCCACCAATTGTTGTTGATTACTTTACCCAGCAACGAAGATGTATCTGTGGTGCATACGTTCCTGGCAGAGAACTCTGATAAGCTGAATGAGACGTTTGCCCTGGTGCTACAGGAATGGGCGATCGCAAGGTTGGCTGAATTGGATGATCGTCACAAGCCGGATCTGGCGAGACGCCTGCGGGGAATTAGTCAATTCATTAACCAGTTTCCTGGCGGCGATCGCACGGATAATCTGGAAATTGTCCGCATTGGCTACGAAATTGCCGCTCAGGTTTTCACTCAGGCTGATGATCCCCAGGATTGGGCGCAAACTCACTATTATTTGGGGTTAATTTATTTAGAGCGGAATAAAGGCGATCGCATTCAGAACCTACGCCAAGCCATTCAACGATTGGAAGCCGCTTTAACCGTCTACACCGCCGCCTTTCCCGATCAACGAGCCGAGATAGAAACCCATCTGGAATGCGCCTACCTAGAAATTCGACAGCATGATTTAATTGAACCCAGCCATCCTCGATTATCCTCAACCCCTGCATCGTCTCCGTCAGCAACTCCCCAAGTCAGTGAAGCCGACATCGCCGCGATTCAACCCCCTGCATTTCGGGCGATCGCTCAAAGCCTACTCGACGGGGAAAAGTTAACCGCTGTAGAAATTACTCCCGCTTCCCAGGAAAAGGCGGAACCCTTACCCCAGGATTTACCCAAAGTTCTCCACTACGCCTTAAATACCATTGGCATCCACTCTCTATGGTCTCATCAGTACGCCTCATTACAGGCGTTGCGTCAAGGAGGAGATATTTTACTCTCAACCCCAACAGCCAGTGGCAAAACTCTAGCGTTTCTCCTTCCGATTCTGGAAACCTGTCTGATCGATCCCCACGCCACCGCCCTATTTATTTTTCCCTTAAAGGCGTTGGCGGTGGATCAGTTGCGGCAAATTCACGACATTATTGACCTAATCCCGAAGTTTCAGCAGATTAATGTCGTGATGCTGACGGGAGATGTTCCCATGGCGGAACGGATTAAATTATTAGAACAATCGCCGCAAATTGTTTGTATCACCCCTGACTTACTCCACCATCAACTTTTTAAAGTTTTTAAACCGCAATGGCAATCGTGGCAAGGGTTTCTGAGAAATCTGCGTTATTTGGTAATTGATGAAGCCCATACTTATCGCGGTAGTTTTGGTGCCCACTTTGCCAATCTAATGCGACGATTACGATTAGCGATCGATCAAAGTGGTGGAGATTCCACTCAATTACAACATATCTTTGCCACGGCTACGATTGGCAATCCAGAGGAATTAGCCGAAACCTTTAGTGGAAGACAGGGAAATTTATCGCTAATCGAGAACAGTGGTGCAGCAACGGCGGCGCGGACAACCCTCTGTTTAGCACCATCTAAGTATGCCAATATTGAATCTTGTGCGATTGTCTTAGCTTGGTTAGAGCAAGGATTAAAGGGGATTGTTTTTTGTAATAGTCGCATTTCCCTCAAATCTCTCTTAAATCAAATCCAAGAACATCTAGAGCAACGGGGACAAGGTTATCTTAAATCCCAAGTGAGGATATTTTATGGTTCCCTTAAATCTCATCATCGTCGCCAAATCATTCAGCAACTGAGTGCGGGAGAAATTAGTATTATTCTGGCAACCTCAGCCTTAGAAGCAGGGATTGATATTCCGGAATTGGATTGTTGCTTACTGCGCGGTTATCCCGGTTCACTGATGCAGTTACGTCAACGTCAAGGAAGGGCGGGACGGAAAAGCCCTGGTTTAGTGATTTTTCTGCCCATTGCCCAAAACGCCTTGGATTATTTTTATGGGAATAACCCGGACTTATTGTTAAGAGGTGAAGTTGAAAGTGCGGTATGTAATCCCGATTATCAAGTCTTCCTCAAACAGCATTTACTTTGTGGGGCTTGTGAGAGTGGGATTCCGTTGGAGAAATTCTATCAATATTTTGGTCAGTCCGCCGCAGACATTGCTATTCAGTTGATGAATCAACATCAGTTATCCCTTTCTCGCCACCAGCACTTGTGGACGAAACCTTATCCCCATAAAGACGTGCAAATGCGAGGAACGAACCATTTTACGGTGACATTGGTGGATCAACAGACGGGGGAAGAATTTGAGGAATTGGATGAAAAACACGCCCAGCGAGAAGTCTTTCCTGAGGCAATTTATCAGCATCAGTCACCTTGGGGCGATCGGGTTTGGTATTCTTGTCAAAGTCTGGATTTGCAGAATCAACAGGCAATTTTAAAACCTCTAGCTGAAGATCCCCAGCAGTTAACTCGTGCGGAGCAAGAAACTGAGATTGAACTCAAATCTAACTTAGCTGAACCGAAGATTTTGCCAACAAGAATTCCGGAAGGACGAATACGCCTAATTCTGGGTTGGGGAGAAATTACCGATTACGTTAATGGATATACACTCTACAGTCTAGAATACGACAAAACCTGCCAAAATTTTCAATGTCGGCGATACCATACACCTGTCAAAGAAGCTCAATGTCCAGACTGTCGGCGCAGAACACGGTTTGCTGAAATCCAGAAACGGATTAAAACGGTGAATTTTGAGCAGCCTTATTTAACTCGACTGGAAGCACCTGTACTGCAAATTGAAGTTAATCAACCGATTCAGGACTATTTGACTCAACAGGTTAAAGGAATCAAACAAAAATTGGTTCAGCAGTATGGGAAGACTATTCCTAGTGACTATACCTGTCTTTGGTCTTGTCCGCCAGAACGGATTGCGTTACATTCTATTACTCACCAAATTAATTTGGCTGTACCCTTATTAATTCTAAGTGAGACTCAGGAGGTAAATAGTCTAATCGTGAACAAACCCAACCGTCAACACACCTTACCCACAATTGGGTATTGGTTTGATACAACCCCAGGGGGAAATGGGGTATCTGAGGCTATTTTTCATCGCTTCTGGGACTTTGCGTTCAAAGCTAAGGTGTTAGCAGAAGGGTGTGACTGTGATCAGGGTTGTCCTCGCTGTTTAATGCAGCACAGTTGTCCTGAAAGTAATGCGGCGTTGAACAAGAGTTTGGGACTGTCACTATTGGAAATTATCAGTCAGATGGAGACGTTACCTCTACCTTCTGAACGTTAGGATAAAAAGGCAGAAGATTGTACATTAGACTGCAACTTGGTATAAAACAACGGATGAGGGGATGGCAAAATTAGGGTATCGACCTGTCGCCATTGATTTATTTGCAGGTGTTGGTGGGTTTTCCTTGGGAATCGAACAGGCGGGGTTTGATGTGGCGATCGCAGTGGAAAAAGACCCGATTCACGCGGCTGTCTATAAGTTTAATTTTCCCCAGACTCATGTCTTGTGCGCTGATGTGACTGAGTTGACGGGAACACATATCCAGAAAGCCTTGCGGAATTGGTGCGATCGCCAAAAACGTCCGGTTCGAGTTAGCGATCGCGACAGGATGGACATAGACTTAGTATTTGGTGGACCCCCTTGTCAGGGATTCTCTGGGATGGGGAAACGTCAGGTTTGTGACAAACGTAACCTTTTAGTCTTTGAGTTCTGTCGCTTGGTCAAAGAACTCCAGCCGCGTTATTTTCTGATGGAGAATGTTCCGGGTTTAGGGTGGAAAAAATACCAAGACTTATTGAATCGGTTGCAATGGGAGTTTAACGCCGCCGGATATGAGATAACTCAACCGATACAAGTCCTCAACGCGGTTAATTTTGGTGTACCCCAGCAGCGACAACGGTTATTTGTGTTGGGAAATCAGGTGGGAGTTAAACCTGTAACCTATCCTCAGCCTCAATTGCAATCATCCTCCGAATTTTGTACCGTTCGGGATGCGATCGCGGATTTACCGAATTTAGATGATTTTCCTGAACTCCAAACCTCAGACTGGGTAGAACTGACACTCCCCCAGTTAAAATTACTCCAGGCATTAGCCATGCCTTACGTAGAAAAACTACGAAATATCATAAGCGATCCCTTTAATTTTGCCCATCCCCGCAAATGGAATCCATTCCTCTTAACCAGTTCTAAGCGAACCCAACACAATCCAGCCTCTATTGAACGGTTTAATCAAACACCACCGGGTCAATTGGAAGCAATTAGTCGCTTACAACGCCTAGACTGGGGCAAACCCTGCTACACTCTACGGGCAGGTACTGGATATGATCGGGGTAGCTATACCTCCCCCCGTCCCATTCATCCTGAATATCCACGGGTAATTTCAGTACGAGAAGCCGCACGTTTACATTCATTTCCGGACTGGTTTCGCTTTCATGGGACGAAATGGCATGGATTTCGACAGGTAGGGAATGCTGTACCGCCACGACTCGGACGAGTCTTAGGTCATCAAATCATCGCCGCCTTGGGAGTTGAACCCTCGCCGCCAACTCTTACCCTCACCCTAAGAGACTCGCACCTATTAGAATTAGGTCAGGTCAAAGCATTTAAGTATTGGAAACAAAAGGTATAAGTAGGTGGGGACAATTAAAGTTAATGGCGGAGATTGTCATTCGTCATTTGTCATTTGTCATTTGTAAGGGTTTGAGGTCGTATTGATTGATACAGCGCTTTTCAAGTGAGGTACACAGACAGATCCCAAACTTCTTGAAGAAGTCGGGGATCTTGCTTAGAGACTGTACCTCAGTTGCATAGTCATCCCTAACATTTTGTGATTTAGATCACCTAAAAAAGACAAACTTATCATAATCCTTCCTCAGGAAGCATCACTTGGCGAATCAATACTTATCACAATTTTGGTTAAGTCATAATCACTGACAATCTGCTGATTTGATCACGTTAAAAAATCGATAAGTTCTTTAATATATTTTATACAAGGAGAGATACACCACGTTGCCAAAGACCCAATGAAATCTGCTCAAGTTTGCTTTCCCAAATTTCCCGTCCAGCAAATTGCCCATCGCATTATTGATATGCGTCAAATTAGCTGGATTGATCAACAACTATTTATGTCAGCCCTTTTATCGAAGCAATCACTCTCAATGGAAGAGGAACACTTAGTTGAACGGATTTATGAAGGTTTAAATCGAGGATGGATTCGAGTCGTTTAATAGAATTAATTTGGGCTTATCAATTAATATCTCCCCCAGCTCCCAGACGTGCCATGGCACGTCTCTACATTTGCTTCCCCCGCTCCCCCAGCTCCCCCAGCTCCCCCAGCTCCCCCAGCTTCATCCTATCTACGAAGCTGCTCAAGTATGTTCATGCCCGATGCACTAGATTCGACCACTACCAATTTTTGGTAGAACTTCCTTTGCCCATAATTCATCAGAAATTTTAATTTGCTTGTCTTCAGGAACTCTTTGATTATATTGCTCTAATAACGCTGTAATAAGTTGAATATACTCTTTCAGTAAATCCCGAATTTCTTGTCGGGCTAATAAATTATAAGAATTAGATGTATTATTTTTTGCACTGAATTGCCGAATTACAGGCGCATTGAAGACAATCCAAAGAAATGGAGAATTAATAACTTCTTCCATCAATTCAATGAGTTCAGGTTGTAAAAATAAACAATATTTTTCCATCGTGCGGTTTAAGGATTCCTTAAACTGCGAACATTCACGTAATAGATAATCTGACCAATCCGCCTCAATTGCGCCCAATACAGGGGCTGGTTTTGAAAAATCTAGAAACGCTAATTCTTCAAAAAATGTATGATCAAATAAGTCAACGACTGTTTGATAATTTTTATCGGGTTTTTCGGCAATAGCCGCCTTAAACATATTAAAAAATAAATAAAAGTGACGTCGAAGCGGTCTCCTTAGTTGCAGGAATGCCACAGCTTCTAATTTTCTGCGTTGATTTTCTTGATCGATCGCAATGACCCGATCAATCGAAAAGACGACAATTAGAATGCCAGTAATTTCTGAGGCAATATCTAAAGAAAAAGATTTGAGCCAAGGATATTGACCCGAACTGATGAAATAAATGAAAAAGCAGCAGCCCAATAAGATAGGAAGTACAACATAAGGAGTTTTGAAAGATTTTCTCATCTTATCGCCTGCTACTTTGCTTGAGCGTCCGGGTTATTGAGAAAAGATACTCTTCTATTGCAAGAAACCCTCTGCTGCTAATAATCCTACAGAAAAGAGTACGGTAGCCATTAGCGAAAAAACCATCATCATGCCAGAAGGCATAAAGCTGCGGGTGCGGAAAAGGCGAATAATAAAAACGATAAATAACACTAGAGAAATGAATGTGGCGAGTCCGAGTCCCATAATGGGGATAATCCGACAAAGCCACCAAGCCACCAACAGTCCTAAACCACTACTGATACCCGAAATTAGGGATTTTTGGCTTTTGGCTTTGACATACCCGATTACGCCACCCACCAAAACGAGTAAAGCGTAGATTAAAACAAATCCGGTAATAATTGGCAATAAGTTGTTCATGTTAGGAAAATTTTGCTGGATATCAAGACTGACGATCCACTAATTTATCGTATTAATTATACTCTAGTAGCGCTACCTGGGAGGAGGCAGAAGGGTTCTTACGGATACCTTCTCGTTTCAGCCGTAGAAAGTCTTAACCTGGAGGGCGACAAGCTATATCTGCTTTGTCGTCTCTGGTTAACTGATGAGTTACTTCCGCCGCGCTATGGTAGTAAATCAGACAAAAATGACTGCCCTTTACGGCAGCCCAATCCCCCGCCTCCCGTCTTCATTAGACGGGGGAATAGCTTTTCCATGACTCTATTAGGCTTTTACTTTGAATGAGTTTAGAAGGAAGAACCGTTAGAGTGGTCGTTGTAACGGGATTGCCCATGCCAATTCATGGTGTCAGTCATATTATCTTCTAGTTCCATGCGTTGTTCCATGCGACGCAGAAAATAGCCCGTCATCATCGCCGAAGCCAACAATCCAGCTAAGTTTTCGCGATCTGTGGTAACTTGTACATTGAAACTCTCAGATGGAAGCATGCCCACCAGTCCTTGGACATTCTGGGAAATGATTTGCTGAATTTCCGGGCTGGCAGATTTGGCAACCTGGGACAGCACATCGGGGGATTGGTGTTGGAGATAGTTCAGGAGTTGGTTGGTTGCGTCATCTTCAGGGGGAGAATTGAGGAAGTCAGAGTTAAATACCATTAGAAATTAAAAGATGTGACTTACTTGTTTCTACTCTAAACGATTGTACTAGCTACCGACTTGGTGCTTTGGTTCAACAGTCCTAGTTCTTAAGGAAGAAATTCAGGATTGTCCTTGGGGCTGAAGGATAAGATCAGATGAAGTGGTGCTTAGGATTGAGAGGATGTGCGTAGGGACGGTAGGAGGTTATCGAGTTCAAAGTGTTGATGAAATTTATTGGTGACTTGCAACCAGTAGGAACGACCATCAGTTTGTCGGCGTCTGCTGACAAATCCGAGGGAGATGAGTTCTTGAACATGTTGATACGCACCACTACCGCGTAAGTCGATCAGTTCAGTTTGAGCAATAGGTTGTTTGATTGCGATCGCCGCTAAGGTTCTCAATGCTCCTACACCTAATTCAGCAGGCACTAGACTTTGCATTAACGTAGCAAATGAAGCCCGTAACTGCAAGCTATAGCCCTTTGGTGTCTCGACGACTTCTAGGGCGCTGTCTCGATAGGCATAGTCTGACATCAGTTCAATTAAAGCATCTTCTGCCGCCGAGCGATCGCATCTGGCACACTCAGCAATTTCCGCCAGGGACAAGGGTTTGCCCTTTAAGTATAGAATCGCTTCAATTTGGGTCGCTAGACGAGGCATTGGGGATTGGGGACGTTTTGAGTGTTGAATGTGTAGGGGCGGGTTTAGGGAATTCGCTCAAGCTGTTGACGATAACTTGGGTTCAAAACCCGCCCTCTTATTGAGTTGTGAGTGTGTAGGGACGGGTTTTACTCAAACCACTAACTTAACGAAACCCGCCCCGACCAAGTCCGAGAATTTTGAGTGATTAGGGATTGGCAAGTACCGAAATGCTCATCAATCGAGTTGTCGTCCCGTCAGTTCCACAAAGATATCTTCTAAATTTGAGGGACGAACCATCATACCTGTTTTATCCGGTAAGCTGTCAAGATAGGCATTGGCATCATCTAGAGTGGGAAAGAACTTATACTCGAAGCGATCGCCAATTTGTTTCATCAGTAACCCTTCACCATGGTTAGCTTTCAGTTGTTGCAAGGTTCCCAGCTCAATTAGCTTACCACAGTCCATAATACCGATGCGTCCCGGCTGACTTGTCCCATAGGCATCACACAACACCTCCACCTCGTCCATGTAATGCGTCGTCAGCAGCATAGTCATCCCTTGGCGGTTTAAATCGCGAATAATCTCCCACAGGCGACGACGGGTTTGGGGATCAAGTCCCACCGTGGGTTCATCTAAAAATAGAATTTTGGGTTGGTGGAGTAGCGCCCTAGCAATTTGCAGGCGACGCTTCATCCCACCTGATAGGGTTTTGACGGGCGAATCCCGCCTTTGGGCTAATTCTACGTACTCCAACCACTGGTTAATCAGGGTTTGCCGTCGGGGATTGGAAATGTGGTGCAAACGTCCGTGGAGTTCCATATTCTCCCAAACGGTCAGATCGTTATCAACACTGGTTTGTTGCAACACAACACCGATATTTTGCTTGACCTCAGCCGGTTGACGCACCACATTGTAACCCGCAATCTCAATTTGCCCTTCAGTGGGTCTGGTTAAAGTGGTTAACATGCGAATCGTCGTCGATTTCCCCGCACCGTTGGGACCGAGTAGACCAAATATCTCTCCCGATTCGATAGTGAAGGAGAGGTCATTAACCACAGGAATTTTATCGTAGGTTTTTTGGACGTGTTGGACACAAACAGCAGAGGGCATTCGGTCTGACTCATAGTAGGACAACTTTACATTTGATCATATCTTGGCAGTCATCGTGGTGAGAGCGATTTCTTAACAGGGAACGAGAAACAAGAAGATATAAGGTTTTATTTAGCCGAGCTATGGATACTCCTGCTCGATAATTTTTCGGATTTCCGTATCTAACTCAGGAACTTTGCTGGTAACAACGTCCCATACAATATCGTAATCAACGCCGAAGTAGTTATGGATTAAGCGGTCACGCATTCCCGCGATCGCACGCCATTCAATTGTGGTATAGTTCTGACGTAGTGTATCAGGTAGTTGTTTAACCGCTTCGCCAATTACTTCAAGGCTACGAACATAAGCCCGTTTCAAGGTTTCGTCTTGCACAAAAGTAGTTTTATCCAGACCCCTAGAGCTTGTGATAATGTAGGTGGTTTTGTCGAGGATATGCTGTAAATACTCACGCGCTGAAACAGACAGACTCAACCTCATCTAGAATACGCGAACCGATGTAAGGACTTAACGACTCGATAGTAATCAGGTCAACGGCTCTACCAAATAGATCTTCTAGAAAAAAAGACAAGTGCATAAAGTTATCAAAAGTTTTCTGGTCTGGCTCAAATACCACCAGAATATCAACATCGCTTTTGTCGTGGATTGCATCACGAATAAATGAACCAAAAACTCCACACTGTTTTACTCCAAAACGCCGTAGCTCTTGTTGCTGTTCATGCAATATAGAGAATACTTGAGATTTTGTTTTTACAGGCATAGTTTCCTGAAACTAACAGACCTGCTGTTGAGTCTATCACAGCGCTACAGTGGCAGGATTGGGTTCATACCTTAACCTGGCTGGCGTCATCGCCGCTAAGAAACAAGGTGAAGGCTAACTTGCTACCATGAAAGTTCCCTAATTGTGAATGGTGAATCGTTATGGTCTTAAAAATACAACCCTGTCCAAACTGGTATAAACAGTTATTTGCTTGGGGAATGGCGAAAGCCAACGCAGCCGATGAAAATGCTATTCAATTAGCAAATTGCAGTAGCAATTCTACCCTAGCTCAACTCAAGCAGGCTTTATTTGCCGACTTGCAGGGGAAAGTTGTAGAAATTGGACCAGGCGCTGGGGCGAATTTGGCGTATTATCCCACTGACATTCATTGGATAGGCGTTGAACCAAATCCCTTTATGCATTCCTACCTAGAACAGGAAGCCGAACAGGTTGGGTTGAACCGGATTGATATAAAAAGTGGGTCGGCTGAACGGATTGATGTTGAGGATAATAGTGTGGATGCTGTTGTCAGTACCTACGTCCTCTGTTCCGTCAGCAATCTTACCAAAACGGTGCAAGAAATCCGGCGAGTTCTTAAGCCAGGGGGTCGCTTTTTATTTGTTGAACATGTGGCGGCTGAATGTGGCAGTTGGCAACGGCGGATTCAAGGTAGCATTGAGCCGATTTGGAAAACGGTGTTTGATGGGTGTCATCCAAATCGGGAAACAGGGCTGGCGTTAGAAAAGGCTGGATTTGAAAACCTAAATTATCAACAGTTTCAGGTTTATTTTCCAATTGTTAGCCCTCATATTTCTGGAGTGGCTACTAAAAGTAGAGATGTGTCATAACAGGAATTTTGCAAAAGCCAGTCTGGTTCGCTTGTTGCCAAATAGGGGTGGACACGAGAATTGGGAGCCAAGAAATAAATTTCTGGCTCAAAGCTCAAGTAAGCTAAAGCTTACTGAATAAGTATTTTAAACCGTTGGAGAAAGGAAAAAGAATGATGAAAATCAAAAAAATGATATCAGGATTACTCCTGGGATTCTTACTGGTTTTAATGCTGTTGAGTGGTGTATTCGTTCCTAAATCTTCCCTAGCTGCCGTAGACTCTAAGGTGACGAGTCCACCTAGCGCAGAAGTCTATACAGCAGTGGATCAGTTGCTGAATTCGCTACCACGAGATTACTACACAGTGATGCCAGTGAAGCAGTTGAAAAACAAGTTAAAAAAGGAGAAAGATGTAGTATTAGTGGATGTGCGACAACCGTCGGAATATGCTTCAGGACACATTCCTGGTGCTATTAATATTCCCGTGCGATCGCTCACCAAAAATTTGGATAAAATTCCCACGAATAAACCTGTAATTTTATACTGTTCGAGTGGGCATCGCACGGCAATTGGCATGACGGCGTTGCGGTTGTTAGGGTACACGAATGTTCGCAGTTTTCCTCCCAGTATTAATGGCTGGAAGGCGGCTGGCGAACCGTTGGAAAAATAAGCCTGTTTAATTCTTTGAATTACCCTGATAGGAATAAGAAGTATCTTAGACTACGGGAGACAGGGATCTGCCGTAGTCATTCCCTTCCCAGAGTCAGCAAGGCGAAAGAAAGCAGATACACCCTGCCTTATTCAAGACCCTATATGTAATGCAGATGACCCTCTAAACCTTTGACGAAATAACGGCTCATTTTGTGTCATTGGTGGCAATAAATTTTAAAAGGAATGGTACGCTTAAGCCTGGTTTGTCGTTGCACTTTATACCCAGTTGCAGTCTGAGGTAAAATTTGTCATGATGAGCGAAATGCCGCTACTAGGGCAGGTTCTGCCTCGCCAAAAGTATTCTCTTCTCAAAGCCTGGGAATGAGGCTAACTCTCCTCTACCCAGCTTGGGATAGGGGCTGGGGGTGAGGGCTGTTACCTCGCCAATGTCTTCACCGTCAACACCTGCGGCGGTGTGGAATCGGGTGGATAAATAAATTCGACGTTTACCTTTCGCTGTTCCCCTGGCGCTAAATTTAACGTAACTAAGGGATCAGACGGTTGTCCCCGACGCTGAACTAAATGCACATAGCGTGTCTGATTTTTCCCTTGATTATCTTCATAACTGACCCGAACCGTTCCCCTAAAAAACACCTGGTCAACGGTTGGATTCAAAAACAGTAATTTATCTGACCCTGCCTCATCTTTTAACGGTGTTTGCATCGATACCGTTACCGTTTGCGATTGACTGGTTGTATTTTTAAGAGGTAACGTTAGATTATATTCAACGCCATAATTACTATGAGCATAATACGCCGTATCCGGATAACGGGCTAACATCGGCGCACTTTGAATTTGACCTGTATTCAACGTAATCAAATGGAGTGTTCCTAAAACATAGGAAAATGCCTCACCGGGTTGGGGAATTCTTAGACTATAGGATTCTAAAGTATCCGTAATCTCTGCTAACCATTGTGTCCCTTGGGACACCCCGGCAACTCGTCCAAATACCGTCGGTTCTCTAGGCGGGTCAAGGGGGGTTGGCTTAAGATTACGGGGTTTGGCTAATTCCCCTTCGACTAATAAGGTTTGCCATTCAGCTAATGTCGGGGCGCGGTATGTACCATTCGAGTTTTGCGCTGCTTTCATGGCTAAATTGGCAACATAAACTGAACCATTACTGCTTAACCGCATCATCGTGGAACGCCCATTCGATGCAGGTGCGCGTCGGATAGGAATCGGCTGATTCATCAACAGTTGAGTTTGCCCTGCTGCTAAGACTATTTGTTCTGGAAACCCGTCCTGACGAATCCCCCGCAGTACATCATTCATCGTGCGACTACCGGGTCCCGAATAAATCTGACCATTGGGATTATCCACTATATCCGGTAAGTCAATAAATGGGGCATCGGGAGTACTTAAATAACTCGCCGCTTGCAAAACCTCAACCGTTACGGGTTTATCGGTAGGATTGTGCAGCAGTAATCCCTGATAAAGGGGACGAGTTTCTGCTTGAGTTTCTGCCCTAGCGATATGATGGGTAAAAATATCGAAACGCCCTTGAAAGGGAAAGTTCAGATGGGCAGAAGCAATGCGTTTTCCGGTTGAGGAAAACGTGGATAACAAAATTCCTTCGCTTCTGACTAATTCGGGATAATTACTATTAAATGTGGGAACAGAATTTAGTCCTCCGGGTAATGTCCGCACCTGTTGAGGATGAATTTCAACCCCAGCTATATACTCAGGCGGAACTGCATAAATATTTAACGCCCGACACAATAACGCCGCAACTTCGCCCCGCGTCGCCCGTTGATTGGGGCGAAGCTGTTTCACTGTGGGATAATTCACCACCAGAGTATTCACCGCCGCCGCCGCGATCGCATTCCTGGCGTATCCTGGAATACCAGAGGCATCTTGGAAATACTGTCCCACGGTTGCCGATGGATTACTGGGAATGCTGTAATTCTTCGCCCCCGCTAATACCCCAATCGCCTGCACACGGGGAATCGGTTGACTGGGTTGAAAAATCCGCCCCGGATAACCCGCGAAAAATTCCCGTTGATAAGCGTCTTGAATTGCCCGATATGCCCAGTGACGCTGTGGTACATCTGTAAACGTAATCCCACTGCGTTTAACTTCGGCGTCGGGAAACGCATTCAGCATCAACACCGCAAATTCTGCCCGGGTAATCGAACCATTGGGGCGAAACGTGCCATCCGGGTAACCCGTGACTAGGTTTCGAGATGCCATCTGGTTAATGCAATCCTTTGCCCAATGGCTTTGGATATCGGGGAATGCAGTAGCCTCGGTGGTAATCAGGCTACCACAGAAGGCAAGGAGAATGGATGGAGAGATAGAGACGTTGAAACCTCTAGGCATGAAATAGGCGTTCTGGGTTAATTTACCGTTGTTGAAACATTTTTGGCAGAATTTGTTTCTGCAATTGGTCATTTGTCATTCGTCATTTGTCATTCGTCATATCTCCCCCTGCTTCCCTTGCTTCCCCTGCTTCCCCTGCTTTCCCTGCTTCCCCTACACCCCCTCTCTAACCCCAAGAAAAAATTTTTTTCGGAACTGGCTTGACAAATCCATAGATCTTCGTAATAATGGAATTCGGCTCGGAAATTGGGACTGTAGTTCAATTGGTTAGAGCACCGCCCTGTCACGGCGGAAGTTGCGGGTTCGAGCCCCGTCAGTCCCGTAAAATGCTTAAAGAATTTAGGTCTAGTTGGGACAGAATGCAATGCCTACTCACTCAACCGCTACTGGGTGAGTTCTATTCGCAGTGACGTACTCCCACAGTCAACCAAAGATTAGACTGTGGGCTTCTCCTCCGAGATTTTGACTTCCCAGATTCGTGTTTTATACTGAATTACAATGTTCCAATACAATAATTTTCGATAAATTATAGGATACTCAAGGTGTCATGTTGCCATTCACGGGTTATGACTCAAGCACTTACCAAATTTTCCATGAATATCTTCAACGGTATTTTTCGGGTGCATTACCTATGGAAGATTACATGAAAAAAACTTTCCATTGTTTAAAAGCCCTGGGTTTTGAAGATGAAAATACAATGGGACTGGCAGCACTCTGTCGGGACGAAATTACTGATCCGTTACTTAATGAAGTCGTTAAATACTGGGGAAAAACCTTTAATTGTTGTAGTCTTGCTGGGTTCGTGATGATGGGAAAAACGGGTTTAGCCGCCGCAACCAACCACGTTCCGATTTTCGACGGAATACGCCGCTTTACGTTTTTAGCCATGCCTCATATTGCGATTTCTAGAGACGGAGAAATTGGCAAGGTTTATCGAGAAGGCATCCACAAGGCGTCTCATGCCTGTGGTGCATTAGAAGCGATTGTCAACGAGTTAGAATCAGGACGTATTAACCTGAAAATGGATATCGAGGATCTGGAACAATCTATTATCCGACAAAAAATACTGTCCACTATAAATTATGGAGACAAACCGAATTTAGTTGAGATGACTAAGTTGGCTTGTCAGATTATTTCTGATGATGTAGAAACCCTCCTGCATCCCTTAGATTCTTCTATATTTAAGTATGCGGTGATGACGGGTATTCAAATTCATGGTCCTATGGATACGAACTGGATCTATCCTCATAATTTTTATGTGGTAGGTGCAGATTTACCAGGAGGCAAAAAGTTTATTGAAGTGGTTTGAAAAAAAATTCGGGGATGGGTGAGGGAGTGTTTAGCACCTGATAATTAGCAAAGGTGGGTGATTCTTCCTACTTTATCCATGGGTAAATCACGTTAAGAACAGGCTCAAGTCAGCGCCAACGACAACTGAGCGCTGTTCTACGCTACAATGAATAGCTGGAAAATACTTAGCCAACCCTAACCAGAGATTGATCTTGTGACTGTTAGAGTCCGCATTGCACCGTCTCCCACCGGAAATTTACACATCGGTACCGCCAGAACCGCCGTATTTAACTGGTTATTCGCCCGACACCACGGGGGTCAGTTTATTCTACGCATCGAAGATACCGACCAGACGCGATCGCGTCCCGAATATACCCAGAATATATTGGATGGACTCACCTGGTTAGGACTCAACTGGGATGAAGAACCAGTTTTTCAATCGAAACGGTTTGACCTTTATCACCATACGATTCAAACCCTTTTAGATAACGGGTTAGCCTATTACTGTTACACCACAGAAGACGAACTCAAGGCACTCCGGGACGCCCAAAAAGCCCGGAAAGAAGCCCCTCGCTACGATAACCGTCACCGCAATCTCACCCCCGAACAACGCAGCACGTTTGAAGCGGAGGGACGACAACCCGTGATTCGGTTTAAGATTGACGATAATCGCCAGATTGTCTGGAATGACCTGGTGCGCGGTAAACTCACCTGGAAAGGGAGTGATTTAGGGGGGGATATGGTAATTGCCCGCGCTGCATCCCAAGGTGAAATTGGTCAGCCTCTCTACAATCTAGCGGTAGTGGTTGATGACATAGATATGAAAATCACTCATGTCATCCGAGGGGAAGACCATATTGCCAATACTGCCAAACAGATATTACTGTATGAAGCCCTCGGCGCAACCGTACCCGAATTTGCTCACACCCCGTTAATTCTTAATCCCCAGGGACAAAAACTGTCTAAACGCGATGGCGTAACCTCGATTTCTGAGTTTCAGAATATGGGGTTTGTACCAGAAGCCATGGCAAATTATATGACGTTACTGGGTTGGTCGCCACCGGATTCAACCCAGGAAATTTTCACCCTAGACGAAGCCGCCCAACAGTTTAGTTTTGATCGGGTGAATAAAGCGGGAGCAAAATTTGACTGGGATAAACTGGATTGGCTCAATAGTCAATATCTGCACAAAAAATCACCATCAGAATTAGTCGAGTTACTGATTCCCTATTGGCAAGAAGCTGGGTATGAGATTAACCCGGAAAATAATCGCCCTTGGTTAGAACGATTAGCAGCTGTGATTGGTCCGAGTCTGACGCGCTTACCGGATGCGGTGGAGATGACGCGGCTGTTCTTTACCGACTCGGTTGAGTTGACCCCAGATGCAATTGAGCAACTTAAAAAAGAAGGGGCTACAGATGTACTGAACGCGGTTTTGGACGCATTAGACAATACGCCGGAATTCAGTCCAGAAACCGCAGGACAAATCATCAAACAGGTAACAAAACAGCAAAAAGTTAAGAAAGGGTTAGTCATGCGATCGCTGCGTGCTGGACTCACGGGTGATGTCCATGGTCCTGATCTAATGGAGTCTTGGGTATTATTACACCAGAAAGAACAAGATAAACCCCGTTTACAGCAAGCTTTGAGTCAAGTGTGATCGTATTTAAAATTGAATTATGTCGGGATAGCCTCTGTTGAGGTTGGGGTCAAAACATTCTATAGTTTGGTATATTTTGACCCCTTTTTTCATATCTTTGTGAGAAAGCCGGGTAAACTCTTGTTTAGATAAAAAACAGCCGCTTTGTCCTGAGGATTAATTGTCACGATTTCCTGAAAAATACGTTTTGCCTCTGCAAATCTTTGTTGATAAAAAAGTAGAACACCTTGTTCAAATAAGGTTTTTGTTTGTCTCTTTAAACGCTGACTATTCGGAGAATCTCCATCAAAGACTTCAAAAACGGCTACGGCTAATTTTCTTCCCTCTACGGTAACCCGCTCTAGGAATCGATAGTTGTAGTTTTGAAAGTCTTCCAGTTTAAATAAGGTTTGTCCACTAACCAGAATATTCGCACCATAAACCTTGGTCAACCCTTCCAAACGAGATGCCAGATTGACAGCATCCGCTATCACAGTACTTTCCATCCGTTCCCGTTCGCCAATCGTCCCCAGCATTAAACTTCCAGTGTGTAAGCCAATACCAATGGCAATTGGAACATCACCCTGTTGCTGCCGATACTCATTGTAGCGGGTAACTTGGTGTTGCATCGCAATCGCACCCCGAACCGCATCATCTGCTGATTCTGGGAAAAGTGCCATAACCGCATCGCCAATGTATTTATCAATAAAGCCACGGTTTTCTCGAATCACTGGACTGACTCGACTCAAATAATCATTAATGAAGTTAAAGTTATCCTGGGGAGACATGGCTTCTGATAGGCTGGTAAATGAGCGAATATCAGAGAACATAATGGTCATTTCTTTCTGAATGTGGTCTCCCAATTGGACATCCACAATACTTTCATGACCCAGAAAGCGCAGAAAGTCATGGGGAACAAACCGACCATAGGCTTTGTTAATTTGAGTTAAACGAATATGGGTTTTGATTCTCGCAAGTAATTCTGATTTAGAAAATGGTTTGATTAAATAATCATTAGCACCGGACATAAAACCTTCTACTAAATCAGTCGGTCTATTTTTTGCCGTTAACATCACAATCGGTAATTCACTCGCCAAAAAATTGACTCTAAGCCTCTGACATACTTCATACCCAGTCATCCTGGGCATCATCACATCTAATAGAATTAAATCTGGTTTAAACCCACTCTCAATAATTTCTAAAGACTCTAAACCATTGGTCGCGTACATCAAGGAATAGTTGGCTAAAGAGAGTTGATTCTCTAAAACCTTAAGATTAATTGGTTCATCATCAACCACCAGAATTTTAAACGATTCTAGTGAACAGACTTGAGTTTCTAACGGAGTTAGGTCGTCTTCGTTTTCGTCTTCATCAATCAATGGATATTGAACTAGGACTGGAGAGTGTGAGGCTGGAGAAAAATCCTGCCTTGGCTGAGTGGAAAGCGGTAAGGAAAAGCGAAACTGTGAACCGACACCCACTGTGGATGTCACCCGAATTGTTCCCCCTTGCAACTCCACTAATTTTTTAGTTACGGCTAAACCTAAACCCGTACCGCCGTATTTGCGACTGGTCGAGCCATCGGCTTGTTCAAATGATTCAAAAATTTTCTCTAATTTATTCTCTGGTATCCCAATACCCGTGTCAGCGACGATAATGTTAGCCTGTTGGGATTCTGCTGGAGTATTGTCAATGTTCATACTCATAGAATCGCGGTTTTTCACCTGTGCTGACACCTCTATTGTCCCTTGTTCTGTAAACTTGATAGCATTGCCAATTAAGTTGTAAAAAATCTGTTGTAACCGATTTTCATCGGCATGAAGCAATGGAAAATCAGGAGGGATTGAATTAATTAACTGTAAAGGTTTTTTGCTAACCAGTGGCTGAGACGTATTCAATACAACATCAACGATGGCTCGCAAGCCGACGGGCTTAATTTGTAATTCTAGGTTGTGATGTTTGAGTTTCGAGAAATCCAGGATATCATTGACCAGATTGGACAATCGTCTGCCACTTGAGGTAATCATGGCGAGATTTTCTTGGACTTTCGTTGGTAATTGTCCGGCTGCGCCGTCTATTAAAGATTCAGCAATGCCAATAATGCCATTTAGGGGTGTGCGGAGTTCGTGGGATGTATTGGCTAAAAATTCGTCTTTGAGTTGGTCGAGATGCTGTAATTCAGTATTTTTACGCTCTAAAGCCACAAAGGATTCTTGTAACTGAAGCGCCATGCGATTAAACGCTTTCGCCAGCACTCCCACCTCATCAGAACGGTCTAGGTTTACAGTCTGGTCAAAATTCTCTTCTGACAACGCCGTAGCTGCGGCTTTGAGTTGCATAATGGGTTGGGCAATCCAACGACTGGTTAACAATCCGGCTGAGGTGGCTACGAGTAATGCAGCGATACAGAGTAATAGGGTTGTGCGAGTATTGGCATAAATTTGTTCCATGAAATCAGCTTCTGGAACCACGACAACAATCAGCCAATCTAAACCAAATTCGTCTTGAAAGGGGTGGACTTGAACAAAGTGTCGCCGACCTTCAAGCCTAAAGTCAAGTTGTTGACTACGACTAATCTGGTTTAAATTACCAAAGTAGTCGATTAAATAGTGGGCAGTCGAACGGATTAAGGGTTCATTTGATTCCCTGGCTCGTAATCGCGTGATCTCTTTATCCGTTTTTTTAAAGGGTGTTTTGGCGGTCGAACTCGCCACTAACAGTCCAGAACGTTCCATAATAAAGGTTTCACCAGAACGACCAATTTCTAGATGGCGCAAGAACTCGCTAACGTGGGAAATGTTTAAATCAACAGACAAAACACCTTGAACTTTTCCAGTCTGGTCGTAAAAGGGTTCAACAAAGGGAATTCCCAAGGTCGGATAAGCCGCATAAGCGTAGATTTCTCCCCAGATTGGCTGACCCGCTTGCACAGCATTTTTGTACCAGGGTCGGACTCTGGTGTCGTGGTGATCCTGAACGCTAATCAGTTCTAAACGCTGACCTTGATGATTGGTTGAGTAAATTTTGTAGTCCCCGGCGACAAAATTATCAGTGGCTTCAATAATCAAACTACCATCATCCAGGCGACCCGCTGACGCCAATCCACCTTGTTCATTGCCAAAGTAAATGTAGCTAACTGTATCAAAAACTTGAACTTGGTTCCAAAAGTAATGTTCTAGAGACGCTTGGTTGTCTAAACGTAATAAATTGCTGCGAATTGCCCGGGCTGTGATTTGATTGATTAGGCTGGGAATGGTAAAGTAGTTGGCGAGTTTTTGCTCAATGCGATCGCTAATTTCCTCTTGCAACTGTCCGGCGAGATCTTCTACTGCCTTTTGACCATTTTTAAAGGAAAGATAGCCAACAAGCCCGACGGCTGTAAAAATTTGCAGGACAAAGGGGACAACCAAAATAACGCGAAGCGGTATTTTTCCTGAAATCTTCAAAATGGAATGGCTTAGGGATTGCAATACCATAGTCCATAATCCCGTCATGAAGGTTAATCTTTAGTATAAGGCGACAGAGGAGCGTCACCCTGGTTTTTGGTTTACTCAATCCATCATCGGGGGTAATTAACAAGGTTTTTAAGTCAGTTGAGCTATGATTCGGGGGTAACAGATTTGCCCTGATTACCCAGTTTGTATGCATCAGTGAAATGATCTTAGATTAATGGTTTTTTCCATGTTATAGTGTGACCGATCTAAAAGGGTGGAATAGATTTTACGATTCAAAGGGACGCAAGGCTTTACGCCCCTACAGCTTCCAAACCTGTACTGATTCCCTGTACAGTATCAGAGGTAGCCAAAACCTTTCCCTATGCTCAATTCCCTTTTCTCGTTCAAACCCAATCAACGTCCTTACGGCTCTAGGTTTAATCCCAAACAACTGCTGCTGTTGTTGCTGTTGGTACTTGAAGCGCAATTCGTCACCCAACCCACCCCAGTCACGGCTCAAACGGATGCGCCGACAACGGTTGAACCCTCCCCGGATACAGCGCCGACAATTTGTCCGGCTGATCTCAAAGCTTCCATCGACGCGATCGCAAATCGTCCCGAATTTGATTATGCCCGTTGGGGTATCCTGATCCAACCCCTATTCTCAGACACACCCCTATATAGTCGTGAACGCGATCGCTATTTTATCCCCGCCTCTAATCTCAAATTATTCACCACCGCCGCCGCTTTATCCCAACTCGGTGCTAATTTTCGCATTCGCACTTCTGTTTATGGCACCCCTTCAAATGGAATGATCACCCAATTACGAGTCATTGGGCGAGGTGATCCCAGTTTAAATACGGATCAGTTAAAAGACTTAGCCCAACAGCTTCAGCGTCAGGGAATTCGCCGCGTGGATCAACTGATTGTCGAAGATCGCTATTTTAGTGAACCTAAGGTTAACCCAACCTGGGAATGGTCAGATATTCAATTTTATTATGGGACTGCTGTCAATAGTTTAATCCTCAATGAAAATGCGGTCTTACTAACCTTAACTCCTCAAAACGTCGGACAACCCCTCAATGTTACTTGGGCTGATCCCATTGCGGAAAACCAATGGCAGATTGAAAATGAAACTGTTACCGCTGAAGCCGAATCACCGGAATCAATTAACATTTCTGGGGTGCTGGGTAAACCTTTATTGCGAATTCGCGGTCAATTAGCGGCGGATGCAGGACTTTGGTTAACGGCGGTGGCAATTCCTGATCCGGCGGACTATTTTCTCCAGCATTTCCGTCGGGCGTTAGCGGATTCTGGAATTCAGGTTGAACGAGGGTTGGTGACGACTGAACCGAATTTTCAAGAAGACACTGAATTAGCGGCGGTAGACTCTCCTCCCCTGAGTGAACTGATCAGCGAAACCAATCAAAACAGTAATAATCTATATGCAGAAGCCTTATTGCGATCGCTAGGTGTGACTGACAAAGAGGCGGATGAGTCAACGGCTACGGCTGGACGGGAACAGATTAGAGCGAGTTTAGCAGAATTAGGGGTTGAACCAGAATCCTATGTCCTTGCTGATGGTTCAGGATTGTCTCGCCACAATCTGGTTAGTCCCACGGCTATTGTACAAACCCTACAGGCGATCGCACGAACTCCGATGGCACAATCCTATCGCGATTCCTTAGCCGTGGCTGGGGTAGAAGGAACACTACGACAGCGCTTTCAGAATACCCCAGCCCAAGGTCGAGTGTATGCCAAAACCGGAACCATGACGGGCGTGTCAGCACTTTCTGGTTATGTGGAGGTTCCCGATTATCAGCCGTTGGTGTTTAGTATTATGGTGAATCAATCCAATCAATCAGTGAGTACCATCCGTGAGGCAATTGATGAAATTTTGGTTTTGCTGACGCGGCTACGTTCTTGTTAAAAGAGGGAATAGGGAACAGAGGATTCTAGTGCATGACGGCAAAATTTTTTGATCATTTCCCTGCAAGCTGGGGAAGCTGGAGAGGTTTTAGCTGCTCAAGTATTTCTGCCGTGCTGTATTAGTTTTCCGCCTTTTTGCGAAATATGAACTGACCATTACA
The DNA here is from genome assembly GCF_040221695.1 of Coleofasciculus sp. E2-BRE-01. Lineage (NCBI taxonomy): Bacteria > Bacillati > Cyanobacteriota > Cyanophyceae > Coleofasciculales > Coleofasciculaceae > Coleofasciculus > Coleofasciculus sp. E2-BRE-01. Next base: position 28,896 of record NZ_JAVKEA010000189.1, read on the forward strand.
TAGTTCGACTAGCTTAATACCTTTTCTTTTTCTGAACTCATCGACAGCTTGTTTTACATCACCTTTCCACCAACCACCAATGCTATAGTCATCTCCTGTGATGAAACCTCCCGATTTGGTTTTCTTGAAGGATAATTTTAAATCCTTCTTAACATACTCATATAAATGGTTTCCATCAATATATATCCAGTCAAAGTATTCATCTGGGAACTGCTCAAGAATATCTGTTGAATAACCGCGATGAACCTTTACTTGTCCAGCTTGCATTTCCTGGGAAAATCTATCACAAACTGCTGAGTAAAGTTCATCCATAGTTCTTTGCCCCTCTTTAGCCCCACCACCGTACCACGCCTCTGCGTATGTGTCCGAAGTCTGATGCTCCCAAGGATCAATCAAATGTAGTTCTTTTGGGGAAATCGAGTCAATAATTTTCTAAGAAAAATTACCTGTATGGACTCCTATTTCAGCACCTATTGATTGTTTAGGTAATATTTCTAAGAGAAAACGGCGTCCACCTGGAATAGATTTTGTAGTTAGACCTAATGCCTGAGCTAACTTTTTACTTCCGGGGATTTGCTTAATCAAATTTATAAAAATCATATTTTTTTAAGGACAACTCAACCAACTGAATGAATTATAGTTAAACTCCTCGATAACGATCCCTATCGCCTACAAAACTTTACATTCTCCCCCCTATCTCATACTTTTGGTGTGACCCAACTAAAATGGTGCAATAGGAAATTAGATCAAAACCTTGTCAGGTAATGGTTGTAAGCTGTTCGGCATTCAAACCTTAATGTCAACAATGACGAAATCCTTGTAGTGAGAGCATCTTGCTCGCTACTAATACCCAATTTAAATGCATGACAGCTTAGCTTTTTTCTAAAGTCACAATTAAGGTGGGTCACGCCACTAGTGTCATTTATCTTATGTTCTTGATCCTTACTTTAGAATTTGGCTAATCGACTGGTGGCGTAAAGATCATGATATTCGGTATAAAACTTGCCACTTCTAACTTCTCGACGTATAGGTTTACCTGTCCAAATTTCCACAGATATCCAATCGCCGCTTTGTTTAAGTTGAAAACCGTCTTCACCTGGAATCAGGTCATCAAAAATAATTGACCAGTGGGGCGGTGAAATTTCCCAGGCTTGAGGCGGAATAATGCCCTCTTGTTTGCGATTTCGATCATAAATGGGGATAATCGTTTGGGGATTGAACCCAACCCGCGTCACAATTGGATTAACACAGCGACCTTCACGAGTCACAAATTCCAGAACTGCATCCCAGTCATAGATGGGTTGACAGTCTCCGACTCCAAACTCATCTTCTGGCACACAGATAGCGCCCATTAACCAGGTTAACTTGGATAGAATCCGATTGACACGCGGGCGATCGCACTCTAGCAGATTAAGTTCTACAGGACTAAACTCGCGTAGTCTAGGTGTCCATTTGGGTGTCCATAATTCAAATGATACGGTTGGATCGATAGGGACACGGGTCAGAGTCAAGTTGGGAGTGGCTTGTCGGGGTGGCAACGCTTGGAGAAATTCTGACTGAACAAACTCTGACATCCCTCGGCTTTGTACGCTAAACATAGCAGTTTGTAACATTGTCGTTTAGTTAAGAACCTCTTTATCGACTCAACAAAAAATAATAGAACTACCCTGATCAAGGTTACGCTTCAACCTGATCGTCCGTTACCCCTCTACAGAGTTAATTTGACCTTAATTCTTTATCAAAACTTTAATATCGAAGATTTGGCGATCACTCTAAGTGATCAATCCTTAAAGGTATTAGTGATTCTTTTTGTTTAAAAATGTAATATAAATCACAGACAAGGGTCTTATGTCATTTTTTATAGCAAAATGCAGAAGTCAAAAGGGGGTTCCTGAAACAGATTGGGTATTAGATCCCCCTTCCGTCCCCGTTTTGATCCCCCTTCCGTCCCCCTTCAAAAGGGGGAGACCAGATGTTGCTTCGCTTCTATTGCATGGGGAAGTCGGCGGATGCTTCGCTTTTTTTGCATGGGGAAGACGCAGGATGCTTGGCTTTTTTATCCGGTGGAGCGAACTAATAAGCCCCCCTTTTTAAGGGGGGTTTGGGGGGATCTTCCGCTCTTAAATACATGCTTTTGAGCAGTATTGGAGCAGGTTGAGTTTAGTTATCAGTTTTTTTTGCCAACGTTGAGCGTCAGCGTTCGACTGAGCGCTCACGCCGAAGTCCGAACCGATGAATCGCCGATAAGCTAATAACCTGCCTCCTCTTCATATTCAGGGGTTTTAGTCTTTTCAGGAATATTAACGGGCGGTGCTTGATAGGGTTCGCGCTCTACAGCATCTTCCCAAGCATCACCTTCTACCTCATAATCTGCGTACTCATCTTTATGCGGCGGCTCATAAGGTTCGGGTTCAGTATAAAGGGGTTCTTCATACCGACGCGCTGCTTGAGACGAATCTTCCCATTCATCCCCCCAATTATCTTCTTCCAGTTGGGCTTCGGCATAAATTGGCTCTGCCCGTTGTTGGCGTATCGGCTCACGTATCGGTTCCGGTTCCGGTTCTTGCCAATCCTCATCCCACCGTTCCTCGACTGGCGTAGCCGTCTGGATGGGTTGAGAAATCGGGGTGCGAACGGGTATTCCTGTCCCCAATTGATTTTCTGGTCGGGTGGTGGGGGCGTAGTAGCCTTCCTCTTCTTCTCGTTCCCAAGGAGCATTGCCAATGCCCATCCGCTCTAGAATACCCACGGTGAGCTGAATCAGCCGTTCTTGAGCGCCTTCAAAGACGATGAGGCGGTCTGGACCACTGCTGACAATTTCCTCAATCGGTAATTCATAAGTACTAATCACCTGATCAGGGATTTGGGGTAATCCCAAGGAGGCAATAATCAAAGACGCCACCTTGCCATCTTCTACGCTAAACTTGAATCCTCGAACCCGACCTAAGAGTTCACCGGTTTCGGTAATCACTTCGCTATTGATCAGCGTACTGTAGGCATCAACGTCAACATCCTCAACCACATCCTCATCCTCAACCAGGATGACATCACCCACTTGTTGAATGCTGCTGAGGAGCATATACTGTGGCATTCCAGCCAGCGAGAGCAGGTTGTCTCGTAACCCTAATGCCACAACTTCGCGCCGATCAATATCTACGAGCAGCTCCTTGACGACACCAAGGCGCTTACCGTTATTGCGAGTAATCACCTGAGTATTTAAAAAATCGGAGCGCTGACGAATTAGTTCAGTTGTCATTATGTCTTGCAATCCTGAATCTCGACTCCTGCTGGAATGGTTATCAATAGTATCAAGGCTAATAATCACATATAATCTACATTCAGTCCCGTTTGGCAGACCCTAATTTCAATCCTAAGACTTGAGTATACGCTCCTCTTGCTTGGGTAACACCAATGGTGCGCTCGGCAGATTCAATCATAGGTCGGCGCAAACTAACAACGATAAATTGGGCAAGTTTAGCCTGTTGTTTGATCATTCTAGCTAATCGCTCGACATTTGCCCCATCGAGAAACATGTCAACTTCGTCAAAGGCATAGAATGGTGACGGTCGATACCGTTGTAGGGCGAAAATAAAACTCAGGGCGGTGAGAGATTTTTCGCCTCCGGACATCGACGCCAATCGTTGCACCGGCTTGCCCTTGGGGTGAGCCACCAAGTTCAGTCCGCCGTTAAAGGGATCGTCGGTGTCATCCAGTTGCAGATGCCCGTCGCCCTCGGAGAGTTCAGCAAAAATGGTTTGGAAGTTTTGATTAATCGCGTCAAAGGATTCTTTGAAGGCTCTCAATCGTAGGGTGGTAAAGTTTTCAATTCGCAGCAATAGCTCAGTCCGCTCCGCTTCTAGGGTTGCCAGTTTTTCCGACAGTTCCTGGAGACGGGCTTGGGTGTGATCGTATTCTTCCAAGGCTAACATATTCACGGGTTCCATTGCCTCAAGTCGTTTTTGACCATTGCGGATATCCCGTTGCAGCTTCTCTAATTGAACGGTGATTTGGGAAATGCTGTAGGGGCGGGTTTCACGACTATCGTTTTCTTGACTCCCAGATGGAACTAAACCCGCCTCGCCATCCTGTTGATTACCAGCCTCATCTTCCAGACATTCCGCCGGAACGTCTCTACTAGCTTCTTTATCTCCCTCATCTCCCCTATCTCCCCTATCTCCCCTATCTCCCCTATTTCCCTCATCTCCCCCATCTCCTGTCTTTACCATCAGGGGAACATCTGGCAACGGATCAGGTAATTCAGCCTGTTGAATTTCAAGTTGAGTTTGCAGGGTAGCCAGTTTTTCCTGCCGGGTTACTTGGGTTTCCTGAAGCTTTTGCCGTTGCCAAGATAGCTTTTGCTGGTTTAGGTGCTGGTTTCTGAGGATAGCCTCTACGCGATCGCGTTCTTGTTTGGCTTCCCCTAACCGTTGTTCTAGCTGGGTTAATCGGGCTTGGGTTTGTCCAATTTGCACGTCAATTGCCTCAAGCTGACGATTAATCTCGGTTTGCTGTTCTTGGATTGATTGGTGTTGGGTTTGATATTCGGCAATCCGTTGATAACTCGTCGCCAGTTGCTCATTCGTGCGCTGATGCTGATTCTCTAAGGCTTGCAGTTGTCTTTCCGCCTCTCGCAATGCCTGTTCGCGATCGCCTAACACCGCTTCCTGGGTTTTAATTTGACTCTGAATCTGTTGCCATTCCTGGGGAGTTTGCTCGGCTTCCAGTTGAGCGAGTTGTTGGCGTAAGGCTTGCAGTTGGTATTCTTGGGCGGGAAGAGCCTGATTTAACTGCTGCAACCGTTCCGCCGCCGTCTGAACTTCCTGGGTATTTTTGGCAAGGAGCGATCGCACTTGGGTTTGTTGTTCTGTTAGCGCCTGGATGTCTTTGCGGGATTGTTCTAAGCGTAATTGGGTCTGAGAGCGGGTTTCCCTAGCTTCTGTCAGGGTTTGCGTCAATTGTTTCGCCGTGGCTGATTCCCGTTCCAGCCATTCGTCACAGCGCTTTAACATGGCTTCAATATCTTGGAGACGAGATCTCAACGCCATCATCTCTGCTGATTCACTGGTATCACTAATACCAAAATGTAATCCAGACCGATAACTACTACTTCCTCCCGTCATCGCCCCACTACTTTCTAAAAGTTCTCCGTCTAATGTGACAATTCGGCATTGACCCAAATAGGGACGCGCCGTACTTAGGGTTTCAAAGACCACCGTTGAGCCAAACACATAGGCAAAAATGGTTTGGTATCGAGGTTCACAATCAATTAAATGCACCGCGTAGTCAATAAACCCTTGAGCATGGCGCAGTGCCACAATCGGCGAAAATCGAGGCGGTTTAATTTTATTTAAGGGTAAAAATGTCGCTCTCCCTGCACGTTTTTGTTTGAGCAGTTCGATCCCCACCGCCGCCACGGCGTCATCTTCGACAACGACCTGCCCCAAACGCCCACCTGCGGCGGTTTCCAGGGCAAGCTGGTAGTGGGGTTCGACGCGACCAAGTTGGGCGACTAAGCCATGAACGCCGGGGATATCCGCCTGAAGAACAATTTTAGTGGCATAAGTGCCTTGGGCTTCTTGCTGTGCCTGTGCTTGGGCTTCTAACTTATCCAGTTGACGCTGTTTATCCCGTTGTTCGGACAGGAGGCGGGTTTGGGTTTGCCGTTGAGTTTGTAACTCTTGTTCAGTAGCGGCTAAGGTTTGGGCGAGGGTTTGAATCTGCTGCGAGACGGCGTTTAATTGCCCCTCTAATTCTGCCGCTTGGGTCTGTTTGCTGGCAAGTTCGGGGGCGATGCGTTCTAATAGTTGGGTTTGTTCGTCAATTTGGCGGCTAAGTTGGTTATGCCGTTCTTGGAGTTGGGCTTGTTCAGTGCGCTGGGGATTCAGGGTTTGCAGTAGGGTTTCAATTTGGCGGGTGAGGGTGTTTTGTTGCTGTACCCAGGTTTCTGAAGCTGACGCGATCGCATCGGCTTGTTCTCGGCTAGCGTTCAGGGCGGTTTGAGCCACCTCCCGTTCTTGGCGGCGTGAGGCGATAACTTGAGTGTCGATATGGTGGCGTTCAGCCTGAAGCTGTTGCAGGCGTTGTTCCTGGTGCTGAATCTCTGTCTGGGTGGTTTGTTGGTGCGCCTCTGTATCCGTCAGGTTTTGGATCAGTTCCTGTTGGCGGCGTTGTAACTGGCGGCGTTCGGCGTCTTGGCTGGCTAGGGTAGCGGCTACGGCGACTTGTTCCTCTTCACCCAAGGCTTTGACACGGGTGTTGAGGGTTTCGAGTTGTTCCGTGCCTTGACGAATTTCGGATTCTATGGTATGCAATTGCTGGGTTAACTGTCGTTCATCCTGTTCTCCTTTCTCCATCAGAGAGGTCAGATGCGCCACCTGTAGAGTCAGCGATCGCCATTTGAGGACGAGTTCCCACTGTTGTTTTTCCTGAAGTTCCGCCCGCAGCTTTTTGTATTTCTCTGCTTTAATCCGATCCGCCGCCAAGCGATCGCGTTGCGTGATTAGCTCTTTTTCAATAATCCGACAGCGATCTTCCCGTTCTTTGACTTCATTCAGGGTATCTTTCGTCTGGGTAATTTTGCGGTCAAAGGCGGCGACTCCGGCTAATTCATCAATAATTTCCCGCCGTTCTCGCGAGTTCATGGAGATGATGCTGGTAACATCCCCTTGTAACACCACATTATAACCTTCGGGATAGACTCGCAGGCGGTTAAGCTGTTCGTGCAGTTGAGTCAGCGTGCAGGATTCACCGTTAATATAGTAGGTCGAGGTGTAGGTGTTTTGTTTAGTCACCCGCAGCCGCCTTGTCACACTCCATTCGGTTGATTGGGGAGTTAAGGGTTGGGAGTTGGGATTGTCTTCCTCTGATTCCTCTGATTCTTCTGATTCCTCTTCCTCATCTGCATCTAATTCGGAGTTTTCCGGTATCTCTTCTACCCCTAGAATATCGGGTGCGTCAGATAGGTCAAATGTCACCGTAACCCTGGCTTCAACAGTACTCCGTCGCTCTTTATTATGATTAACCAGATCAGGTAGACGTTCAGCCCGCATTCCCTTGGAACTGGATAGCCCTAGACAAAAGAGGAGAGCATCGAGGATATTGGATTTTCCTGACCCATTAGGTCCCGAAACCACAGTAAATCCGGGCAGCATCGGAATTTGAGTCGTGCCGCCAAAGGATTTAAAATTAGTGAGTTCCAGGCGCTTAACATGCACCATAGGCGTGGGTCAGTTCAGGTTCGCTGTGTGGTACGAGTGTATCAAAATAATAGTGTTGATCAGATTAACAGATATTCTCGTGTTCCAGAGAGCGCGATAGGATAAAACAAGATCAATGGAATGAACAGGGTGATTGTGTCTAAAGGGCTTTAAAGCTGTTGCTTTTGGGTTAATTGTTGTAAGGGTTGTGCCATCTGCTGTTTCCTTGGGTTTGATTGAGTGGCGCGTGAGGGTCACTGATCGATAAATGCTAGCCTGATCTGGAGAGTTTTAACCCATACCTGATCAATACCAACGGTTGCCCCGCATTGAGTTCACACAATGTAATCGTTAAGCCGGGAGAACACATTTTTAGAGGCTTGTGATCCAAAACACGTTCAAGGTAGATCCGAGTCTCATCGAGGGCGTACTCTGGGTCAAATTACGGATGTGACTGTCTTGTAAGCAACACAGGAGGGCGATCACTTCTATTTCAGGATAGAAATGATGAAATTAGAACAGCAGATGCTATCAAAACAGTCAGTGCAACGAAAGGGGAGTTGTTATGCAAGCATTAAAACAGGGGTTAGAGGAGTGCCATCTGATGGAAAGGTTGGCAGATCAACTCGAACAAGAGTGGCAACAGCGTTTAGCAAATGACTATCCAGGCTATTGTCCAACGATCAGAACCAGCATTGTCCACTGGTTACTGGGAGAAAACAGGGAACGGTTAAACCACCTACTCCCCGACAAACTCAAGATTGTCTGCCAAGCGATGGACTATCGCTATCGGATTTTACGTCAGCGCTATTTGGGGGTCACTCCAGAGCAAGCCTATCGCAATTTGACGAGTCGGTTAGCGAGTTTAATGACGTTACGGAATAAAATCCGGACGTGGGTGTCTCTGAGTCGCGATCGCCAACGCGCTGTGGTGGATGTCTTACAAGAAGTGATTCAAGAATTATTAAACAGCGATCGCTATATCCAAGGGCAGATTGGTTGGATTGCTCAATGTAGTGAAGATATTCATTTACGCGACGCCCTCTTACTCACCACCCTTGAAGAATATTGTATGCGTCCGATCCGCAATCAGCCGTTGGTTGTCTATCGATTCGTCAATTTTCTCAAGCGATCGGGACGCGGTGGAATGACGCATCTACCGGGCGGGGAAAATGTGCGATTTGTCTCCGAGTCGATTACCTCCGATGATACTGATGCTCCGGTGAGTTTATTAGATAATCAAGCGATCGCGGATTATCAAGAAACTCAAGGCTGGCAAGAGCAACAAGCGCTGCGTCTATCAGTACGCCAAGAATTTGAAACCTACCTCGACCAAAACGTTGGTGCCCAAGCCGCCCAATGGTTACGCCTGTATCTGCAAGGGAAATCTCAAGAGGAGATCGCTAAGACGTTAGGCTTGCCGATCCAAAAGGTTTATCGCTTGCGAGAAAAAATCAGTTACCATGCCATTCGCGTCTTTTCCCTTAAAGTTAAGCCGGAATTAGTCGCCAGTTGGTTAGAGGTATCCTTAAAAGAGCATAATTTAGGGTTAACCCCCGTACAGTGGCAAGACTATTGGCAAAGTCTCACCGACCAACAGCGCCAGTTGCTTCAACAATTGAGAACTGGTAAAACCCTAGATGTCATTGCCAAGGATCTAAATTGGAAGTATAACCAGGCATTGGGCGAATGGAGTAAGCTCTACTTAGCGGCTCAAGACATCCGTAGTTCTTCCTAGAACGTTAGATCATTTGCAAATTCCGTGTCTTCCCTAACCAAAGTCGTTAAAAATTGAAGTAGGGTTAACAGCTAACCTTTTTGCCAATCCCAAACCGGAAAGTCTATATCATCTGACTCCTGGGGCATCTGAACCGATTGATACTCAGGCTGGAGAAATTATTATGTTACCCTCACCACAGGACCCAGAACGAGCGGACACTCCTGTTCAGTCTAAATCATCCTCTCAAGCGTCAGAACTCTCTGGCGTGGATACTGAGCAAATGTTTCGGCTGATTGATAGTATTCTGCCCTTTGAAGCCTGTCTATTTCATCAATTCTTGCCCCTGTCTCTCGAAGGCAAGTACCTGAAGCTGGGTATAGTGGATACCCACGACTCCACGGCTCTTGATTATGTCCGTCGCATTCTGGCGTTTATGAACTGTTCTCTGAAAGTGGAACAGATTACCGCCAACACTCATACCGCGATGTTGTCTGCCTATTTAAATCAAGGTCATCGCGACACAGCACCGAAAAGGCAACGCTCTGAGCGCCAACAGTCCATTCCTCGGTCGGAACAAGCAACGCTAATTATTGATGATGCCAGTTTAGCTGAAGATGAGGTGAATCAGCCTGAGCCGTCAACCCCTTCTCCTCAAGCGGCGGCACAGAAACACAACTCTACCCCAGTAGCGTCTCAACCGCAACCGAGTGATGCTGCCCATTTAACCGAGGATGAGACAACTGAACCCCAGCCATCAACCTCCTCCGCTAACGCAGCGACAACCGATAATCCTCCGCCGACAGCCTCTCAACCTCCAACCAGCCATGAGGTGAGCCAAACTGAAAATGAGGCGGTGCAGCCAGAGGAATCAAAAGCGGCGGCGAAAACCAATAAGAATTCTCCTGCTAGGGAATCTCAACCGACACTGATTATCGATGATATCCGTCAACTCCAGGAAGAATTAAACCAATCCTCTGATGTATCTAACCACGAGGATAGCCAGCCATCGGCGGCAATGCCTCAACCGACGTCACAATCGTCTAATCACTCCCCAGCCCAACCACCGCATCCTTCTGGCAATACGGTATCGGCTCAGACGGCGCTGACGCCAGTTTTCCAAAGGTCACTCCCGACTAAGGCTCTTCTACCCTTGGATGTAAACCCTCTCTATTTATCTCGTCCGATCGCGTTTTTGGCAACCTTAGCCCCCCATCAAATTGTGGAAGAGTTGTTAGGGCGGCTGTTGCAGGGGGGAATTGGTCGGCTGTATTTCCAGCGACAATCTGAGCGGGGTCGGGTTGTTTTGCGCCAGGATAGCTCTTCCCAGTCTGTCTTGGATAAATTAAGCATATCCGTTTTTGAAGATATCATTATTGAGCTTAAGCGCTTAGTTAACCTGCCGTTGCAGCCCATTACCCAACCCAAACAGATCGAAAGTGAGCGACTCTATCAGCAAGAATCCCTCCTATTGTGTTTGCGGCTAGTACCCGGTACTCATGGGGAAGAGGCAACGCTACAACTCTTGCGAGGAGCGCCTTTAAACTTCTATCAACAACAAAAGGTGGAACGATTGGGTCAGGAGGCGATTAAACTTGCCGGACAACTCCAGCATAAGCTAAATGAAATCCGCGATCGCTCTTATCGCTATTCCATTCCTCCGGTGGATACACTACCAACCCTGAACCAACTCTTACACCATCTCGACACACAACTAGAAACCCTGATGCACAATCCCCTGGATCAGCAGGACAACTGAAATCCACCCCCATCTCCCTCTGCTTCCAGACGTAGCATGCTACGTCTCTACAGCTACCTGCTCCCAGACGCGCCATGGCACGTCTCTACATGGCTCCCACTCATTTGTAACGACATATAAAGAACTCTTACGAAAAATAGATGACATGTTTTATCAATTAGCGTTACGGTTAGGGGGAGACATTAGAGTACTTTCATGGGTAAATCATATAAAAAGACACAAGTCAGCTCCTTCAAGCTAGAGGGACAGTTTGTCAAATTTCTGGGTAAAGCGGGCAAAAAACCCAAGCTGCTGTGGGTAAATACAGAAGCAGGTGAACGATATATCAAGCTGGCTAAACCCTTACGGGAATCTCTACCTGAAATCCTCAAACCCGGAGATCCGATAGAAGTCTGTGGCAAACAGAAGTACAAACCCAAACGTGGGGAATTGAAACTCAAAGCCGAGGGGGTGACATTGAAAACCCCGTCAGCATCCCAGCAATATGAGAAACTTTTGCAACCGTCTCCCAAGAAAACCCAAGCCAGCGTTATGGTGTGTAAAAAGTCCTCCTGTCGCAAGCGTGGTGCGGCAAAAGTCCATCAAGCGATGAATAACACCTTGCGCGATCGCAACCTTGATGACCAAGTAGCGATTAAAGACACAGGCTGTATGAAACAGTGTAAAAAAGGTCCATGTATGGTAGTGATGCCAGACAAAGCCCGGTACAATAAGGTGGCTCCCGAAGACGTACCGACGCTAGTGGATAAGCACTTTGGCAGTAAACTAAAGCCAGAGGCAAATGTATCCCAACGCTCTACTGTCAGATGTGGAGGCTAATACTGGGGGATTGGGGGGTCAAGAATTCAGACAACCGAAAAAATTCTTTGATTCCCCTTGCTTTCTTAGTGTTGTTGCGAGTTAAACAAGGTGCATAATGAGAAATCTACCGCCACCCGATTCGGACTCCTCTCCACTAGGTTTGGAGGAATGGATTGGTATAATTATCGCCGTTATCACTATCGGTGCGATTTTGATTGGAGTATTGGGTCAACGGCAAAAGGGATTGAACCTACAGCAGTGGATTGGCTCACTCACCTCTGAACCAACAACGGAAGCACCAGAAGAGCCAAAAGTAACGTCTCCGATAGCGGAGGAGATTCCCTCTCGCGAAACCCTCAGCAGCGCTCCTTTGGCAACAGACTCCGCTTCACCTTCTCCAGCCGTAGCTGCTGCACCCGAATCCATTGATGAAGACGAGGCGTTTCCGGAAATAGCTAGAGCTGTTCCTCTTGCTCCGATTGTCTCAGCTCCCACGACAGAAACAGAAACACCCACAGAAACTTCGGAAGCAACACCGACACCAACCCCAACGGAAACGCCTGATGCAGCCGTGAAGTTTGCCGATGTTCCAGAGGACTATTGGGCAAGTCCTTATATTACCGCTCTGGTGCAGCGGGATGTTATGAGCGGCTTTCCAGAAGATAATACGTTTAAACCGAATAGTTCGATCACTCGGGCAGAATTTGCGGCGTTGTTAAGAAACGCTTTTGAGCAACAACCCACCTTAGAGACACCCAACTTTAAGGACGTATCTTCAGAATTTTGGGCATGGTCTGCGATTCAGGAAACCAGCAAAACTAATTTTTTGCGTGGCTATCCTAATAATACCTTTCAACCCAAGCAACCGATTCCTAAGGTACAAGTTTTAGTGGCACTAGCGAGTGGATTGGGGTTAGAAGCCAATCAATCTCCTCAGGAGGTGTTACAAACCTATCAGGATTCCGCTCAGATTCCAGAGTATGCGCGTGAAAAAGTCAGTGCGGCAACAAAAGCGGGTATTGTGGTGAATTATCCGAATACTGAGTCTCTGAATCCGACTCAAGATGCAACTCGCGCTGAGGTAGCGGCGATGGTTTATCAGGCGTTAGTCGAAGCTGGGAAAGCAGATGCTGTAACGTCTGAGTATGTGGTTAATCCTTGATTGAGAATGTTAGATAGGTAGGACTTACGCAACTCTATCTGTAGGGTGCGTTAGCGTAGCGTAACGCACCATTGCCACCTGGACGACTGGACTGACACAGCTAAAATTGTGGGATAGATTTGGCGGTGAAATCGGGCGCACGCCATGCGCCCCTACAATGCTAATCCACCAATTAAGGTGTGCCACGACACTACTGGACTGACACAGCTAAAATTGTGGATTAGATTTTATCATTGAATCAGGAAAAATGTACCATGGCGTCCCCTGCTTCCTCTGCTCCCTCTGCTCCCCCAGCCTCTCTTACCCGAACACTATGCCCCAATCCGACCATACCCAACCCTTATCTCCCCTTGATCCTAGTCTAGAAATTACTCAAAATCACTATTGGACGTATCATAATCTAGAGGCATTACTCAGTTGCAAGCGTCCACTCACCGCGTCCCAAGACGAAGACTTATTTATTGCCGTCCATCAAATTTGCGAACTCGCGTTCCATCAAATGATTCTGGATATGGAGCGCGTTTTAACCGCTTTAGGGCAAGCAATTGCCGATAATACTGATCCGATTATCGGAGATACTAGCGAAGCCTGTTACTTTTTTCCCCGGATTCTGCGCCTTTATGAAGTCATATTGACAACCATGCCCATTCTTAAAACAATGCGGGCATTTGCCGAATTTCGCACGACTATTGGTCCAACCAGTGGATTTCAGTCGTTCCAGTTTCGCCACTTAGAAATTATGAGCGGGGTGCGAAACTATTGGCAAGGAGGAACTAAAGACACCCAGGGCAATCCTCACATTGCTGAAACTGAATTTGACCGCCGCTATGGGAGTGATATTGCCCAATGGTTTGAGCGCTATCATAATCATAATCTCGCCTATTATTACGACACCCTACTGCAACGAAGTCCTGGAAACACGACAGCGGAACAAATTTCCTATCTCTTTGACCACCCTCATGCCAGTCCAGTTTTAAAGAATATGCGGACTTACGATCATTTGCAAATCCGCTTTCATCAATTCCATCTATCACTGGCGGTACAACAACTTAAAATCGTAGGTGTAGAGGTCGGAACTGGGGGGACATCATTCCGGGATTATTTGGCAAAATACCATAAACAGCAAGCGCCACTTTTTCCCGGATTAACTCAATTTGAGTAAGCTTTTGTCTTCACTATTGCCTATGAAACACCGAGCGTGTTACCGAGCGTGTTACTGAGCGAAGCCGAAGTAAGTCGAGGTAAGCGTTCGACTGAACTTCGACAGGCTCAGGGGTCCGCGCTCACGCCGAAGTCCGAGGTGTTGCCTATTGCCTGGCGCGTAGCGCTATATTACTCCCTTTTGCTAGAATACTATTCTTCTAAGGTGTCCGATATAATTTTGCTAACATTTGCTAACAATGCACTCTAAAAGACAAGCTCTTAGATAGGGGATATCTCCCAAAGCCCGTAGGAAAATCCCACGAGCGCCATTGATGTCCCTGTCCATCCGAAATCCATCACCACCAATAATGACTTTTTTTCCACCGAGATTGGAAATGATTTCACCTGTCCAACTTACGGTTTTACTGGTGTAGGCTTCATTACAATCAAGTACGACTTTGCCAGTCTCAAACGCTTTGTGCTTCAAAAACATCTCAAAGCGGTAATGCGCCCAGGACAGCATTTGCCTAACTGACTTAGATCTGAGTTTTCTTGTGGACTTAACCACCATTTGAGACACGTCAAACGTCGGAAGCAAAATGACATCAAAGTTATCGACTAAGAATCGAGCAACCTTGTGATGCATCTCATCAATTAAATGGCGAATCCTCAACCTCAATCGGTCAGCCGCCTTTTTTAATCTCCGACGTTGTTTGGCTTTAGCTTTAGTTATACGGGAAATTAAATCATCAAGGTAATAACAGAGTCGTTGGATGCGTCCAATATCTCCTGTCCCTATCCAACCAAAGCTATCTTCGGTAAACAGAGTAAGGATTGACCGAACACCGGGATCTAGTGCCACGACCCGTCCTTGATTCTCGGACTTAATTCGTGGCGCGTCATGGGGAACGCAGATGTAGTGTTGACCGTGATGGAACACCAATCGACAATCCCCAATATTATCGGGCAACTGTTCTGTGTAGCGTATCTTGCCCAGTATTGTGTGGTATATTCCCATGTCAGTTACGGCTGATTTAGGAATATAACAAGACTGAATTCTGTCTTTACGGGAACGAAACTTGACTTTTTGGATTTGTTCCGTTTTTTTGTATTTCTTCTTGGCTTCTCTTACGGCTGCACAAGCGTCCTTAATAGCTATTGACTTAATTTGATAAGGGATGCTTGAACACCACTCTGGCAAGGAGTTCAACAATTCTCCCTTGATGGCTCTCCAGTTAGCCTTGGTATCGGGTTCCTGCAAATATTCAACAGTTCTGTTAAAAACAAACCTTGATACTCCCATCCATCTTTTGACCAGGTTTCTCTGCTCAGGATTTAGGTAGATTCGGATCTTCTTTGATTTTCTTACCGTACTTTCTCCAGTCCTGCATTCGACTAGAGTTGACGTGGACAATGGAGAGTAAATCCTGGGTAAGCTCTGATTGCGGACAGTATACAGTCTGGTCGAGAACCACGATGCTTCCACCGTTTTGCTCGACCAGATACTGTATAAGCTCGAATCCAAATCGGCACAATCGGTCTTTACAGGCAACAACAATTGTGAGCTTATCCCCTCTAAGAAGTCTGTCCAGTAGGGAACGCAATCCTTTTCTTTTGAAGTTGAGTCCTGAGCCGATGTCTTTGACGATTTCGGCTTGTGGGTAGAGAGATTGCATATAGGCGACTTGTCGGGCCAGATCGTCTCGTTGTTTGCTACTGGAGACTCGACAATAACAAATAGTGGCATTTCCAGCACTTGCTCCCAGATAGGCTTCTACATCAAAAAGCCTTTGTCCGGCTGGATTGCGTATAGAGGGAATGATGCCATTATCTGCGTACTTCCTTAGCGTATTTTTATGTAATCCAAGTCGCTTAACGGCTTCTCTTAAAGGAATGTAGCCCATGTGAGTAAATGTAAGCTAATATGAGCATATAGTATCATACTAGCTATCTGTTATCAACCTCCTTCTGTTCACACTCCTCATCATCATTTTCTTCACATTCCTGTTGCGCTTCGTATTCCTTGAGCAATTGCGCCACTCGCTCTTGAATTTCCAAATGTCGGGCGACGCCTTCGTAGGTATAACGGTTGTAGCCATTTCGCTCAATTAGGGTTTCAATATTGCTAATTCGTTCCTCTGTATTGGGGTGAGTAGATAGCCATGCAAATAAGGGGCGATCGCGGTCTTCTTCATTTAAGGTAATCATGAGATTATGCAGTCCATCTGCTGCATAGCCGCCAGCGACTAAAATCTTTGTTCCTAACGCATCAGCCTGACGTTCCATGTCCCGGCTATAGTCGAGAACAATTAAATTTGTAGCGGTGCGACCAAAGGGAATATATTGGGTAACATTGGCAATCAAATTCCCCTCTGTCACCAACTGAAAACCATGGGATAATACCGCATGAGCCAGTTCATGAGCCAATAAACCCGCTAACTCCGCCTCAGAATCCGTTTTCAGAATCGCGCCAGCATTGACAAATATCTTCCCACCTGGTAATGCAAAGGCATTCAGTTGGTCATCCATGACCACATAGAACTGATACTCAAACTCATCCCGCCCCGCTACGATCGCGAGTTTGTTGCCAATTTCTCGGACATACTCTAGCACCTGTTCATCTTCAACCATGGGGAGTTGCTTTTGTACCCTTCCGGCGAAGCTTTCACCCACAGCGGATTCACCGCGCAGCATTAACGTGGTGGTTTCAATTGCCGAAATCGGACCAAAGAGATTTCCGGTAAAAATATAACCCAACGCCCCCGTAATCACATTGGCGATCGCGTTTCCTCTCAGTTCACCCCGCAAGCGCGATCGATAGCGTTCCAAATTCTCCTCCGCCAACACCTCAAATTCCGCCGCTTGGGGATGATTGAAGTTGAGCATGGCAAACTGACGGGCGGCTAGAGAAGCTTCTAACCAGCGTTTGGTGTCGGCGAGGGCGGTAACTTTGGCTTTAATTAAATCCGGCTGATTGGGATATAAGGTTGTCGCCCGTTCCAATACCTGAATCGCTTCCTCCTGGCGATCGTACTCCTGGAGGGTTTGAGCATAGCGTAGATGACCGGGAATAAATTCCGGTTGCTGTTCGACTAAAAACTGGAGGGGGACAAGAATCTTGGTTTCTAGTTCCTGTTCTAACCCTTCCTCAGACTGACGCCAATACACCGCACCCGCAGGTGAGAGTTCACTCGGCTCATAGATGGCGACGGGTTTTTCTAGGGCTGCTGCTGTATCAAAAGAGGCTTTGGCTTCCCGATAAAGCTGTTGGGCGGCGGTAAATTGACCGCTCATATAAAGGCGATCGGCTTCAATCAGCTTTTGCTGACGTTCCCGTTCTTCGGGCGTCAGTTCGGGGATTTCGGCGGTAGTTTCGCTGTCGTCTTCTGGGGTTTCTGTCGTCTCGACTTCGGTCGAGTCTTCGGCGGTGGTTTCGCTGTCGTCTTCTACGTCTGCTGAGTCGTCGCTGGCGGTTTCTGGGGTTTCTATTGTCTCGACTTCGGTCGAGTCTTCGGCGGTAGTTTCGCTGTCGTTTTCTGCATCCGCTGAGTCATCACTGACGGTTTCTGGGATTTCTATTGTCTCGACTTCGGTCGAGTCTTCAACTGTGGATGGGGGAGATTGAGTTGTGAACTCTGGTGGTGTTTCCTCAGAGGGGGTTGAGGGAATTGAAGTGGGTACAGCCTCTGGAATGACGATAGTTTCTGGCGTTTCCGAGGAATCCTCAGCGACGATAACTGAAGTGGAAGCGGCTGAGGGAGTCTCTGGAATGGCGATCGCTTTCGCCCTGTTTGTGGGTGATTGGTGTTCAACCGCGATTTGTTCAGGTAATCCGATCTGCATCGGGTGATGGAGGGAATCGGGCGTCTGAACAGTTGGCTCAATTGGGGAATCCGAAACGGTAAGATTTTGAGTAGAACGAATGGATTCAGGGGTTTTCGCAGACTCGGCTAAAACGATAGAGGTTGAAGTTGGCAGTAAGATGCCTAAGGAGAGTAAAAGGGAATTCCAGAGCAGTTTCATTAGCCGATCTCCAGGGATTGCTCAGTAGGGTGTGAGGGTTGCCATAAGGTAGTAGCACGAGTTGGCTCTACCTAGTTAATTAGGGTAGCTTAGTTCTGACTGAATGCGGGTCAATGCTTTAGATGACTCTCACGACGAGGCTGGGTTCCACTGAGGTTTGAAGTGTAACGAAGAAGCGCGATCGCGGTTTGTCTGCTCTGGGGTGAGTCAATCTCGGTCATTGGTTGTTCTATTTCCAGTAATCCAGCGACTCGCCCCTACATTCCATTCAATATTTTTTGTATTTGTAACTCCCCAATCAAGGATTACCGATAATTAGCGCTAAAGTCTTGGCGCAATAGGAGCATCCGTCAACTGAAGTCTTTGACACAATCAGTGCCTGTAACTTTAAACGATCTTGCTCATCTATAGCAATCGCCATAGCGGTTAGGACGCATCTTATGGTAAAGACGTTCCGGCGGAACGTCTGGAACAACAGTTCGGCAAGTCCTAATCGATGTGTCTACTACTATAACTCGTCAAAAAACTCTATCGAAATAATAATTAAAAGAGGTTATTTGTGATGATTATCTTGCCAGATTATGAAAATCTAGGCTATCCTTGCAAATAGAACAAGCTGAACCGAACCTTGCACTTGAAAGTAGACATGGATATTTTGCCTTTTCCTTTAGTAAGTCTGAAGGATAAAAATGAATGGGAAACAAATCCATTGACAGCGATTTTAAGACGAGCAAAATTCTTTATTGCCATTTTCAGTGCAGATAAACCGAGATTGATTTACCTCATTCAGGCTTTTCTCAGAAGAGCAAATCTAAGTAATGCCGATCTAAGGAGCGCAAATTTCAGTAAAGTCAGTCTCTTTGAAGCCCAACTCATTAAAACAAATCTCAGTCAAGCGCATTTCAATGGAGCTACGTTCAGGAGAGCCGATCTAACTCAAGCCAATCTAAGTCAGGCTCATCTCAAAGCTACGGATTTTTATGACACCAGACTCATAGAAGCAAACTTAAGTAAAGCTGATCTAACTAACGCGAATTTGACTAAAGCTCAATTGAATCTAAGTAACTTTAATCAAGCTAATCTCCGTCATGCAAAACTCATTGACGCCAAACTTGTAGGAGCGGATTTTAGTCAAGCTTGCTTAGTAAACGTCAATTTTGGTTTGGCGGTTCTGATTGGTGCAAACTTGAGTCGTGCGAATCTCAGTGGCGCTAGTTTTTTTAGAGCTAACCTCAGCGAAGCTAACCTCAAGGGCGCTAATTTGCAAGGAGTAGATTTCAGAGGCGCTGAACTCAGTGGTGCTAATCTTAGTGGTGCCAATCTCAGTGACGCTAACCTGTCTAAAGCCGATCTCAGTGGCGCGAATCTCAGTGGTGCTAATCTCAGTGACGCCAAATTAATTAGAACTCAAGCCTTAGCTGCTAACTTTGAAGAAGCAACGCTAACCGGAGCATGTATTGAAGATTGGAATATTAATGGAAAAACAAACTTAAACTGCACGAATTGCCTTTATATCTATCTACATGAATATCAACAAGATCGCCGTCCCCATGTCGGTAACTTTGCACCAAGAGAATTTACTCAACTCTTCCAGAAAGCTCTAGAAACCGTTGATCTGATTTTCCGTGATGGTGTTAACTGGAAAGCTTTTGCTTATTCCTTTGCCAATACTCAGATAGTTCATGAAGATGTTCCATTAGGTATCCAAAGTATTGAAAACAAAGGAGATGGAACGGTTTTAATAAAGGTTAGTGTTACGGCTAATACTGATAAAGGTAAGATTGACGATGACTTCTGGAGTAACTATAAGTTTGTACAGGAAGCGCTAGAAAAACAATATCAAGCTAGAATAGCGGACAAAAATGAACACATTAATCAACTTTTTGATTTCGTGAATTACTTACAAGAACAACTCGGCACTATTCCCAAACTAATGGCAGAAGCTTACACAACTAAATACGATGTTAACATCCATGGTTCTGTTGCAAGTCTTGGTCATGAATGCACACAGGGGAATGTAGCGACAGAGAACCAAGGTTGTCAAATAAACAGGCAAGATAATTATATCCGAGAGTCCCAATCACGTCTAACCGAAGCCGCCTAGTTTTTTATTACCGATAGAAAAGCCATAGCCAAAGACAGAGTTTGAATTGACCATCAACGAAAACAACTTATCCTGATCATGACAGAACCTCAACAAATCAACATCAATGGAAATGTAACCAACGCCTTTCATAAAGGATCAGTAGGTAATTTAGCGGGCAACAATTCAGGGAGACAACAAAGCATAATCAATTACAACTACGCTCCCAAAGACAAACAAACCCTAGCTGACGCCGCACAGAAAATTCAAGCCCTACTTGAACAGCTTGACAAGTCTTATGACATAAACACCAAAACAGGGAAGGAGAAATTAACAGATGAAGCCATGCAACGCATTAAAAACAATCCCACACTAGCCAATCGAATTCTCAGCGCCTTAGGCACAGGCAGTGTTAAAGCCTTTGAACAGTTCCTCAACCATCCTGCTGCCAGCTTTGTTGTCGGAGCATTAGAGGATTGGGAAAAAACGAAGAGACATCCAATAACACAGTAGTTGGTGTTTCGCTTGTGTCTTGGGAGTGAAGCTCATACTGTCCCATATAACGGGAATGATGCGTTACGCTGCGCTAACACACGATGGCGGATTGACACAGCTAAAATTGTGGAATAGATTTGACCATTGAATCGGGCGCAAGTCTTTGCGCCCCTACAGTTTCCGGGCGTAATTCTAATTCATCAAATAAGGTGTGCCACGCCACTACAGATAGAGACTGTACGTAAGTCCTAAGTAGAGACGTTGCCGATAACGTCTTTACTCATGGAATTTACTGAATTTTATTTTTTGGCGAATTATCCTGTCCGCAATTATACGCTATTTTGGGTAGATAGGCTCGACAATCTTTAAGAAAATTTGATTAAATAGGACAAAAATCATCCACATCCAGATAATCAATGGGCAATCTTATGCAATCACAGGCAGCTTCCTCCCCCAATAGTCGCCCTTGGTATGAAAAAGAGGACGGTACTTGTACTATTTTAGAACCAACCCTCGTTGACATTGGAGCCAATCAACCGCCTCACCTGATGTTCCCAGTCCACTGGGCTAAATCCCTGGAAATTTTGCCCAAAGCGAAACAGATAGCAGACGAACACCAAGCCATGTTAGTTTTACTGCTCCACGGAGAGGCATCAAACAGTGAAATTATGTCGCTAGTCTTACAATTAGCCGAGACTCAAGTTCTACCGTTATGGATTGGCGAGCAAAATCGCCGGAAAGTGGGTCAAATTATTTCCATGTTGTCCAACCAGCTTCAAGGAAATCCTAACCGGGCAGAGGGGAATGCCAGTCCGTCTTAAACGGTTCGGCATTTAAACCTTAATGTCAATAATGGCGAGCATTTTGCTCGCTACTAATACCCAATTTAAATGCATGACGGCTTAACCGAAAGTAGCTCGCTTGCCAAGATGTTGAAGTCTTGGCGATTAACTCAAATAAGCGATAAAATCGGTGTCAAGACATTGGCGACTCCCTAGGAAATCTTTTCCACCGACCAATTTTTAATCACGCGCAGTTGGGTTGGGTGTGCTGTTCCTGAAGCATTGGGTACATCCTGCTGGGCTTGTATTGCCTTGTTGAGAAATTCCATTTGCTCTTTAATCTGTTGGAATTGACTTTGCAGTTTTTCCAAGTCTGAGGGAGTCAGTGCAGGGGTCACATTCTGCGGTTGGCTTGGGGCTTTTTTGGACGCATAAGCCATGTAAGTTTGGGCAGAAGCAAACTTGGCGGCGGCGGATTGCACGGTGGCTGGAGTAGAACTCTCAGAGGGCGTCGTCGCCAGTGAAGTATTAATTACAAAGGGAGGAGACGACGGTGCAGGTGCTGGTTTTACCTCTGGCTGGGGAGTTGGTGCAGGTTCCGGTTGAGTCACTTGGGGTAGTGACAATGCAGGTTCCGGTTGACTCTGTTCAGGTGCTGGTTCTGATGCGGATTGAGCTGGCTGCTCCTCTGGAGACGGCTGGACTCCGGTTTGGAGTTCTTCATCCAAAAAGGAGGTTAAGCCAGAGGCGGTTAGTCGAGATTCTTCGGCTTTGAGAGACTCTAATAATTCATCTCGTTCTTTCAAGTTTTGCTCCAAACTGGAGAGTTGTGCTTCCGTCTCCGCAGATTTACGGGCAGACTGACGCCAACCAGTTATGGCGATACTAGAGGCTCCTGCTGTCAAGCCGAGTACAGCCGCTAAACCTAGGTAAGGCATAGCCACATTAGGATCTCGAAGTTCCCCATGAAATATAGGTTCGTCTTGGAGTTGAATGGTGACTGGCTGATCCCCAAAGATAGCCAGAGGTAATGTCAAGACACCAAAGACGGCGGTCGAGATAACGGCGGGTGTAATTAAGAATCGTTGTAGTGGAGAGCCCGTCATAATTTGTAGTTCCTAGTGACAATTTCCAGTTTTCCAGTGTTCGTCGTACTGCTAATTACTATTAAACGTTGGCGAGAGAAATTCCAATTGGCAGGAGGACTTTCAGGGGGACTGTTTTAAGGTTAATCTTTGTGACAAAAAATGTCCATATAGGTTTATAAAGTTACGATTAAGAATCAGAGGCTAATTGCGTATTTTTACGTAAACTTTATAAACCTATAATCTCTTTACAATTAAAGCTCAAAGAGAGAAAATATTACAAGAGACGAGGGAACATCAGATAGAGACTTCGGGTCAAACTCGACAGGGTGAGGAACAGTCTTGACCCAAACAAAACAAGCTCTCTCCGGTGCTGACAATTTTGGGCTCATTTCTTAACTCTAAGCCAGTTGGCTATACCCCCTAGACTTTATCTAGAATACTGAGTAGACAGGAGAGCGATCGCTTGGAGGAGTCGATTGGGATAAACGTCTGTCACAACTCCCAGGAATTGCCAAGCCAGTTTGAAATCGTCACAGTTTCTGATTCGGATATCCACAGCACTATGTTTAACGTTTTCCAAGACCTGCTCTTACCCATTAGCCACATCCCATCCCTATTGCTACGCCGGATGAAGAAGCCCTTGACCCAAGCCCAACAGCGGGCAGAAGGTAGATGGCATAAGGGATTTATCCCGATGCCAAAGGCATCAGCTTGGGCGCGATCGCCAGGAAGCAAGGATTTGTCGCCCCCCCTGCAAAACAATACCCAGGAACGAAGGCGAAAAGTCCGGGGCTTACGCCGAGGGATTTGTTTCCTTTTAGCCTTCCTTTTATCACTGGTGATGGGCGTCGATTGGGCAACAGATTTACCCGTGGCGGCGACGAACAATCCCATCATTACCGTTACCTTTCCCCTTTCGACCGAGGGAGCAAACATCGTGGATGCGACAGGTAAACCTGTCATTCTGCGAGGCGTAAACTGGTTTGGTATTGAAACCGAAATGCACGCCCCTCACGGGTTATGGAAACGGGATTATAAGGAGATGTTGGCTCAGATTAAAGCATTAGGATACAACATGATCCGACTTCCTTATGCCGTAAAATCCCTGAGATCTCCAGAGGTGACGGGTATTGACTACAGCATTGGTGCAAATGCTGAACTAGAAGGGAAATCGCCCCTACAGGTGATGGATATGATTATCCAAGAAGCCGATCGCCAAGGGTTAATGATTCTGTTGGACTCTCACCGACTCAACGATGAACGGATTCCCGAATTGTGGTATGGTGATGGCTTCACTGAAGCCGATTGGATTGACACCTGGAACGTGTTAGCCAGACGCTACAAAAATCAATTAAACGTGATTGGGGCTGACCTGAAAAACGAACCCCATGGGCGTGCCAGTTGGGGAACTGGGGATTTGGAAACCGATTGGCGACTGGCGGCGGAACGGGCTGGGAATGCGATTCTGGAGATTAACCCGGATTGGTTAATCGTGGTTGAAGGGGTAGAAAATAACGTTCCTGGTCAACAACTGGATATTCATTGGATGGGCGCGAATCTAGAGGGTGTGGAACGCTTCCCGGTGCGATTGTCCCGTCCTAATAAAGTTGTCTATTCCCCCCATGAATATGGTCCGGGCGTCTTTGATCAACCCTGGTTTTCTGAACCGAGTTTTCCCAAAAATCTCACCCGGCGCTGGGAAATCGGCTGGAATTATATTGCCAGAAAAGGAATCGCCCCCGTCTTTATCGGGGAGTTTGGCGGACGACAAGTTGATCCCCAATCCAAGGAAGGCGTTTGGCAACAGAAACTGGTTAATTTTGTCCAGAAAGAGGATTTGGGTTTTGCCTACTGGAGTTGGAATCCCAATAGTGATGATACCGGAGGACTGCTCAAAGATGACTGGCTGACGGTGCAGGAACCGAAGCAAGATTTACTGCAAGGAGTCCTAATTGCCACTCGGTTTGCCCACAAACCCGCCATGGCATTCATTCCTGATATTAAACCTAGTCCATCCCTAGGGATGAATCCCACCCTCAAACCCCGTCCCCGTCAACCGGAATTAAAAGTCACCTCAACGATGCGATCGGATTGGCAAGATGGGTTTTGTATGAGTATCGAGGTGATCAATCCCACGGATCAGGCGGTGAGGGATTGGCAAGTGCAGTTCCAGATGAATCAGGCAACAATTAGTCAGACCTGGAATGGGAACTTTAAAGCCCAGGGTTCAGAGTATGTCGGGAAACCCGTGGACTGGGGACGTGCGATCGCACCAGGAAAAAGCCGTGAGTTAGGATTTTGCGCCAATAAGCAGGGTTCGGATTACCAACTGCGAGAACTGTCAGCCGTGGCGATTAGGAGTGACGCTGAGTTTCCTCCCTCAGTCAGGATTCCCACCACTCCACCGCAATTGAAAGTCATGTCTAATCTACAATCGGATTGGCAAGAGGGATTTTGTATGAGTTTAGCCGTCATTAATCCCACGGATAACAAAGTGCGCGATTGGCAAGTGCAATTTGAGATGAATCAAGCGGCGATTAATCAGAGTTGGAATGGGAATTTTCAACAGAAAGGATCACAATATATTGTCACACCGATGGATTGGGGACGGGTTATTGAACCGGGACAAAAGCATGATTTGGGATTTTGTGCGAATAAGCAAGGTTCCGACTACCAGCCTCAGCAACTGATGGCGTCGAGTCGATAATCAGATATCAAGCCCTGAGGGGGTGACAAGGGACTTGAAGGTACTACTGGGTGTCGGGTGTCGGGTGTCGGGTGTCGGGTGTCGGGATAAATTGGCGCTTCGACTCCGCTCAGCGCCAACACCGAGCGGAGTCGAGGTGTTGAACTTTACTCAGGGAGTCACCAAAAACTCTATTGTTTATTCATTTTGACCCTGAAGTCCTTCCGGTTGACGGCGTTGGCTCGCCTGGAGAGCGCTCGCTCCTTACCCTAGTTCCTCTTCTGGGTTTTTGTATTCCTTACCGAGAAGCCCCATACCCCACACCCCATACCCCACACCCCATACCCCACACCCCACCTACCTTTGACGCGAGCTTGTCACCCCTTCAGGAATAATGCTGTACCATAAGCTGCTTCTGTGTGTCTGGGGGGTTGAATGGCAACCTGTAGCTGACGTTGGCGAATCGCTGTCCATGTCGTATTTTTAGCACCTCCTCCCGCCGTATAGACACAGGTGAGGGGAGTCGCACCGAGTTGTTGTAATAGTTGATAGCCTCGTGCTTCAATACGGGCAATGCTTTCGAGTAAACCGTGGAGAAATTCGACAGGGTTGGCAGGTTGAGGTTCTAATTTGGGAGACAGGTGAGGATCATTGATGGGAAAGCGATCGCCTCTTTTTAATAATGGATAATACTCTAGGGGACTTTCCTGCTCAGGGTTGATTTGATGGCTAAGTTCTTCAA
Source organism: Coleofasciculus sp. E2-BRE-01 (assembly GCF_040221695.1). NCBI lineage: Bacteria > Bacillati > Cyanobacteriota > Cyanophyceae > Coleofasciculales > Coleofasciculaceae > Coleofasciculus > Coleofasciculus sp. E2-BRE-01. The sequence goes on from NZ_JAVKEA010000189.1 coordinate 54,573, forward strand.
GTTCTCTGTCGCTGAAAAATTGTCGCAGTACAGCACCTCCAGTATTAGACGCACCGCCGGTTAACCATAAATTACCGAGTCGGTGAGAATAAATTCCGTAACTCGCATCCTCGACACGGGTATGACTCAATAACTTCAAGACTAACGTAGAACCCAGAGAGGTTACCGCTTCACCGGGATGCTTGGCACCACTGGCGAGAAATGCAGCAATACTATCTGTTGTACCCGTACAAACCTGGCAATCTTGGCGTAATCCTAACCGGAAAGCAATCTCTGGAGTGACGTCACCGACTGGCGTTCTTGGAGCTAGGACTTGGGGTAATATTGGTGTGAGTGGGAGTTGTTTCATCCAACTGGGATACTCTAGTTTTTCTGGGTCATATCCCAGCTTTAAGGCATTGTGATAGTCGCTAATTCCGAGCTTACCGTGTAATAAAAAGGCTAACCAGTCGGCTTGATGGAGGAAGTAATAATTTTCCAGAGTGCCTGGTGTATGGTGAATCAACCACAAGAGTTTCGCCAGACTAGAAGTGGCACTGAGAACCACGGAATTAGCTGGAGCAATCTGCTTTAATTGTTCCATCACTTCTATCCCTCGCCCATCATTATAAAGAAGTGGCTCGGTGATTGGAGTACCTTCGCGATCGCATAGCAGTACCGTTGCCGATGTCCCATCAATGGCGATACGAGTAATCTCCTGTCGAATCGATGCCGGAATTTGTTCAATTAGCCGATACAGAGTGGTTTGCCAAATTGCGGTTAATTCAGCCAGGGGAGTCGCCGCAAAGGTATATTGCGCTTCGGCTTGAATTGCACCTGTCGCGTCAATCACAATCGCCCGTGCGCCAGATGTACCGAAATCGATCCCCAGGTAAAGGATTCTGGAGTCTGCCATAAGCCCTTGATAAATACCTCTTAAACTAATACTGACATGATTGAACTGTATCCTTATTGACATTTCAGGTTTAAATGCCGAATAGCTTACAGCGACCAGAATTTATGTCCAGGTACCTAATCAGGACGTTTTGAGTGTTGAATGTTGAATTTGTAGGGGCGGGTTTCACTATTATCGTTTCTTCCCTCACCCGGATACAAATAAACCCGCCCCAACCGCATGAGAGAGTTTTGAGTGTTTAGGGTTGAGCGCGAGAGATTAACGCTCACATCTCCTTGATCAGTGAGCTAGATTGAATTCAGTGTCTGAATCTCGAATAACCTGATGAAGAAACCATTTCTCCTAAGTGCTGCCCTTTTACTGATTACTGGATGGGGAATAACGCCGCCCTCTCCCTCTGTCAATGCTCAAACACCCTTGGTTGAAACCATTCCCGACTCAGCCGAAAGTGCGGCGGAAGCGAAATCAACCATAGTTCTGCTTGATCCAGGCGTTCAACCTCGGCAAATTTTGCGGTTTCAACCCGCCGCCAACACCAAGCAAACCACAGTCCTGACGATGAATATGGACATGACAGGGGCGGTGGATGGTCAGGTTATGCCTGATGTCAATATGCCTGCTATGCAGATGACGATTGAGTCAGAGGTGACTCAGGTTGAGGCGAATGGAGATGCTCATATTAAAGTGACTTACACTGATGTGGATGTAGTCTCGGATACAACCGCTTCGCCGGAACTGATTCAAAACCTGCGATCGCAACTGCAACAACTCCAAGATGTAACCATTGAGTTTGTGATTAATCAGCAGGGAATCACTAAAGATGTGGACGTATCGCTACCGGCGGATATTGATCCCAACCTCCAACAACTTCTACAGCAAATGTTGAGTTCCTTAGAGCAATTATCAGCCGCACCGTTTCCCCAAGCAGCAGTGGGAGTGGGCGCAACCTGGCAAGTTTCTAGCGCTGTACCCGTTTCTGGGTTGCCATTAGATCAGGTTCAAGTCTTATATGAGGTGGAAGATATTAAGGAAGATCAGGTAACGCTGAAAATGAGTATGCAACAGCAATCTCAAGAATCGAGCCAAATGAATCTTCCCGGAACACCTCCCGGTGTGAATTTTAAGATTCAGTCTTTTGCGATGCAAAGCGCGGGAACAATGACCATTGGGTTTGATCAGATCATGCCGCTTCAGGGAATGATGTCTACACTTTCTAACATGGAGTTTCTGGTTACAGAACCGGAAAGTGAGCAAGAAAGGCTGATGCGGATGAGTTCGTCTACACAAATAGAGATGGATTCTGAATAAGCGGTTTTTCGTGAGAGCCTTCCCCGGAAGCAATTACCACAACTCCTAGCAAGATCCCCGATTTCTTCAAGAAGTCGGGGATATGTAGAATAAAATAGGATAGTTTAGTTTTGATAGAATTTACCCTCGATATGATCTAACTTTTCCTCAATTTCAAAATGGTTGAGTTGTTCCCAGGCATCCGCGATCGCCAGAATTTCGCCAATTACGGAATGGGCATTTTGGGAGGGTAAAATATCGGACATTTGCCAAATACCTTGATCGATAACCGTATCCTCCAACATGATAATGTTGTGTTCAAGTTCTCTTCTAGCATCTTGGAGTAATTGACTAAGGCGTTTGGCATTGCGTTTTTTGGCTTTGAGTTGTTGACGAGTAAGTAACATAGTGATTTAGAAGGAGTCGTAATCGACTACTGATAAGGGATTCAACTGCCACTAAAATGGGGTCAGTATTTATGATTTTCTTAGCCTGTGCCAGCCGATCAGGATAATTTCTGGGGAAGCTGGGGGAACCCATGTAGAGACGTAGCATGCTACGTCTCTACATCCGGCAGTCTTGATATCATAGAGTTGGAAATCGGTTTAATCTAAATTATTGACAAAATAAATAATGTGTGTTAATGCATCTAAGCAGGTACATCAGTTCAAGGCATCCTGCTCAAAAACAAAATGCGGCGGATTATTTCTCCATAAAAGCGATAATTTCACAATTCATCATTTAGATTAATGCCAGGGTTATTGAGTTTAGATAGAATTGTCAAAAATTTAGAAACCCACGACAATTCAACGCGGATAAAAAAGTTAATGGTTTATACCTGCCAGAGTCAGTGGGAAAATGAGCCGTCAATTCTGAATCAGTATGCGTTCTCTGATTTAATCCAACAACTTCGCGCCTCCCATTTCAGTCTGGAACAACTTCGTTCAACGCTTTATAGCTTTGCGGAAACCTTAAACCGCCAAGCTGAATACTTAGTCGTGGCGGATACGATTATTCATCAATTAGAACCCCTCTATAGTGAACCGGAAGAGTTAACTCAAGTTGTCTCTGTCAAATCCCCGCCTAAAGCGGCGACTCAACCCCCATGGATTGTCTTAGAAACCGCCAGTGAACTGGCAGAAGATAGTAATATCCTGCGAATCAAAAAACTGATGCTTTATGTCAGTAAAAATCACTGGGAAACCGACTCGCAGATTCTCGAACAATTAAATTTGGCGGATTTAATTCAAGATTTAAGAGAATCTTACCCTAGCATCAAGAAACTCAGTGCAGCACTCAAGCAGCAAGTGCAAACCCTCAACCGACAGGCAGACTATATTGTCGTGGCAAAAACGATTCTCAAGGCGCTGCAAAAACTCTATACTGATGATTCAGAAATTACCAGTGTGAAATCAGCAAAAGTCGCGCGATCGCAGCCGCCAGCACCGCCACCGACAACCTTGCCATCACCGACCAATCGAGGGAACAGAAATACCCAAAAACGGGGAGAAAAAAACGAGCAGAGTGAATTTAATTATCAGCAATTATCAGGTGTTAAAGGTCAAGAAATTGGACAAAATTTAACTCAGGATTCCCCGTCAAACTCATGCTCGTATGACCCTTTTGATTTACGTTTAAATGTAATGAAATATACAACCCCATTGCGGGCAAAGTTATTAATTTTTTCGGTACTCTATCATCCGATTAAGAAAACGCAACATGATTGGTTATTAATGAAAGCCAAGCCCCTAGACGATTTGTTATTTGAATTATTCTCAAATTGTGCCACAGTTGAGGAACTCGAAACCAAGCTTTACCAGACAGCACAAGCCCTTGAGAACACCGATGAAAACACTCAAGCCGCTGGCGCGATCGCACAATCAATGAAACGACTTTATGAACGTTAAGGAACTCCTACAGCGCTATGAAGCGGGAGAAACAAAATTTACTGGCATCAGTCTCAGCGGTGTTAATTTGTTTGGCGCGGACTTAATTGGCATTGTTCTCAATGGTGCTGATTTACATGGCGCGACGCTAATTTTTGCTTACCTGAGTCGCGCTAATTTTCGGAAAGCTAATTTAGTGGGGACGCGGTTAAGTGGCGCAAATTTAAATCAGGCGTGGCTGAGTGGGGTTAATTTAAGTAATGCCGATTTACATGGGGCAAGTTTACAAAGCGCTGACTTAAGAAGCGCAAATTTGACATTAGCTAGTTTGCTCGATGCTAACTTAATGGATGCTGATTTGCGGGGGGCAAATTTAAGTGGGGCGGATTTAACTGGGGCGTGTTTGCGGGGGGCGAATTTGCGAGAAGAGAAGCGGATGTATACCGCCAAGCTGCGGGGCGCCATCTTGCAGAAGGTAGATTTACAAGGGGCAGATTTGCGGGGGGCAGATTTATTGAAAGTGAATTTAAGGGGTGCTAATTTAAGGGAAACGAATTTGCGGGAAGCGGATTTGCGGGGGGCAAATTTGAGTGACGCCAATTTGAGTTCGGCATTTTTGACGGAAGTGAATTTGATGGGGGCGAATTTGCGTGGCGCTATTCTAAAGAATGTCAAATTGGAACGGGCAATTTTAAGTGAGGCAGATTTAACTGGCGTGAATTTACAGGGGGCTGTAATGCCAGATGTCAGGTTAAGTAAAGCCCAAGTGAGTCGGGGAAATCTGAGTTTTGCGCGATTGAATCGGGCAGATTTGAGTCGGACAAATTTACGGGAAGCGAATTTGAGTGAGTCGGATTTAATTGAGGCATATTTGGCAAGAACAAACCTGATGGGGGCTAATTTGAGCAATGCTAATCTGACACGGGCAGAATTGAGTACCACGAATTTAATGGGGGCAAATTTGCAGGGGGCGACAATGCCTGATGGTAGAATTCATGACACAGATTGAATGGCACAGACAGAACACTGAATAGTGAGGGACACAGATTGACACAGACAAGTAAATAATCCCCCCAACAATTCTTACATCTTTATGGTGAAAGGTGCTTTAAGTTAAGATGGAGACAGTACCTTTTTTTAGGTCATCGCGATCGCTATGATAACCACAGAACAAGTTCGCTGGACTGTTGGTGATTTAGAACTCTTTCCAGAAGACGGAAAACGGTATGAAATCATTGATGGAGAACTGATTGTGACGAGAGCGCCTCATTGGAAGCATCAGGAGGTTACCGGAAATGTGTATGCTCAGTTACAGACTTGGTCGCGTCAGACAGGTTTAGGAAGAGCCGCGATCGCTCCGGGTATTATTTTCTCAGCTACCGATAGCGTCATCCCTGATGTAGTTTGGGCAAGTAATCAGCGATTAGAGGAATGCTTAGATGAGTCTGGACACTTAACTGATGCGCCTGAGTTGATTGTTGAGGTGCTATCAAAAGGTAGTAAAGATAGACAACGGGATTTAGAGTTAAAGCTCAAACTTTATTCCACCCAGGGAGTGCAAGACTATTGGATTCTCGATCGCCAGAGACAAGAGATTAAAGTTTATCGGCGCGAACAGGCGATGCTGAAATTAGTAGTAACATTGTTTGCTCAAGATGTACTGACAACTCCGCTTCTACCTGGGTTTAGTTGTCTAGTGGGAGAACTATTTCACTAAACACAATCCCCCAGTCGTCGCAAGTTGAACGATGCTCAAGCAACGGTGTCGAATCTGCTGGAGCGAGTGAATATATTAGGGGAACAATTAGACATAATTCTGTTTCAGTTACCTCCCCGATGGCATTGTAATCCCCAACGACTGCGCGATTGTCTGGCGGCGCTTGATCCAGAGTATCAGTATGCCTTTGAATTCCGCGATCGCACTTGGCATAATTCTCAAGTCTACGGCATCTTAGCCGAACACGGGATAGCGTTTTGTATCTATGACTTAGGCGGTTATCTTTCTCCAAAAGAAGTAACGGCAGATTTCGTCTATTTGCGACTCCATGGACCCCACTTTGGAGTCGGTTTCGTGAACCTGTTTAAACGGCTGATACGGACAGATCGTGCTAATTTCCAACACATGATGACCCTCTGGTGCCATTCCGGGTTCCCTCGATTTCATCGTGGGACAGGAGAGAAAAATCCAGGGCTTCTCAAAGTTATCTTCGATTGGTTAAAAGTCTTTGAAGGAAAATTATTGATTTTCTGGAATCGGACTAAGAAAAGCGTTTTGAATTATAGACAAAATCAAAAATGCCGCATTTGAAATTATTGGCGGGTTCATTTTCTGAAATGGTCAGCAATTGGGGTTGACCTTGCTTTAGTTCAGTTACTCGGATTTGACTGCCTTCCTCTTTTAAATCCTCGATATATCCGGATTGGTGAAGTTTGGCTTGCTTGCCACTGCCAAACGGTCCGAAATAGTAAGTACAGTGGGGGTTATCTGTGACGATTTTCAGCCACCAAGCTAAACCCAAACGCTCTAAGGAAGCAAGAAATGTATTTTGATGTTTTTTCCAAAAACCAGTCATCTTTTTTTGGTAAGTCTGTTACTGGATCTGTAGATACCCTGTTAATCATGGATGGCATTCTTCAAGATTGCCATCTCTACGCTAGAGCTTTTGGGTTTCCAGAGGTTAAGATTATCAATGTTAGTGAGGCAATTTCTTCTATCTAAAGAATGAATATTGAGTTAAGTTAGCTTGTAACGCTGAATACAAAACTATTTGGGAATCAGGAAAAAATCCCGCACCCAGTTGGGGTTCTGGTAGCACGGGATACTTTTTACCTGAAAGTGGCGCGATCGCACGCCCAATAGAACCAATTAATTAGCTGGGTTTATTTCTGGGATCGATAGCCGCTAACAGATCAGCAAGTTCACTGGCGTGATCTTCTTCATCTTCGAGAATGCTTTCGACGATATGACGAGTTGTGGGATCAGCATGACCAAAAAAGCCAACTAACTTGCGATAAACTTCAATCGCAATCCGCTCGGCGACTAAATCTTCTTTGATCAATTGAGTCAACTCAATATTGGCACCCGTGCTACCATACTCCGTAGATGAGCGCTCCATGATTGTCGCCGGATTAAAATCGGGATCACCCCCAAGCTGATCAATCCGCTCGGCGAGCATCATCGTATGTTCTTGTTCTTGCTCGGCGTGTTCAGCAAACTCCGCCGCAACCTGAGGATAATTAATTCCCTTAGCAATAACCTGATGGTGACGGTAGCGCATTACACATAGAATTTCCGTGGCTAGCGCTTCGTTGAGGTACTGGCAAGCTTGTTCGCGATCTAGGGGATAATCTTCAGTAACGGCTCCCTCTTCAATAGATTGACGCGCCTGCTGACGGATCTTATCAATATCATAAAGTTGATTTTTTGTTTGTGTGGCTGTCATACGTGTTCATCCTTCTCATTATCAATTCAGGGATACTCACCGATGCACCAACGATAAGTCGTTGGCTCTCGGCGTTAATTGAGTAACCCAAATCTTTATTACTGAACTTAACTTTAAACAAAGAGCCGAAAATGTGCTTCTGTCGTAGGGGAGAACTATCATTTCTAACTTCCGAACTATTTCGACTTAGGCGGAAGTCGGCTCTTGATACCCCTGAATCGCTTCGGGTTCAAATTGGCGCAGCACACGAGTGGCTTGGCGGATTAAATCCTCCGGTGCTTTTACCGCAATCAAATATTTGCCCGCATTGATGCGATTGCGATACGTCAAAGCGTCACCCCCACCAATGGCTATACCAACGCCACCACCAACAAGAGCGGCCAGCGCTCCAGCAATAGCGCCGATAATTCCAGCAATAATATGATTAATAAGGCTACTCACGCCGGGAAAAATTGCGATACCCGTTAGGAAGATATAACCCGCAATGAATCCAACAGGAATCAACCAATAGGCTAAGCGAATGATTTGTTGAGTCACCTGTTGATTGGGTTCAACTAATCCAAATCCATCTGCGCTTTGATAGCCTTCACCGATGATACTAATCTGAGTTGTTGATAGACCATTTTTAACTAAGGCAGAGGAAGCTGCTTCTGCTTTGGTACGATTGGGCAATACGGCAATCAGATAAGACATAATCCGATAGTTTATGATATCTACAAGTTGAGCAGAATAATAGAGTTAGGGAAGTTTACGATAATCTTAAAGAATAGAACCCGGCAATAACGTCAGTCTTGAGACGGAATACATCTCCAATACCTTTACCTTGATCTGACCCCACCCTAACCCTCCCCTTGGCAAGGGGAGGGAACGTTCCCCCCCTACTTTGAGAATCATATCTACCCCTTTAGAAAGAGGAAAGCCAAGGGGAACAAATACCAAGATGAAGTGGGGGTGTCGGCTATTTCAATATGAGTTAGATTCCGTTAAAACCAAATGGTGATTTGAGGTGATAGGTATGGTTTTCATGACAGACCAAGAACTTGGTACTAGAGTTAAAGATCAAATCCGCTGGGATGGGCGTGTGCCAGCAGCAGATATTGAGATTACGATTGAAGATAGTAAGGCAATCCTGAGAGGCAATGTACCCAGTTACCGCGCCAAAATGGCAGCAGCAGAAGACGCTTGGGTGGTATCGGGAATTCAGAAAGTGGATAACCAACTCCAGGTAAAATATCCACCTGCGGTAACAGTTCCCCCAGATAGCGAAATTGCATCGAGTGTAAACGCCGTCTTAGTTTGGGAACCTGATATTGATTCGGCGAACATAGAAGTCAGTGTTACCTCAGGAGTTGTTACTCTCCGAGGTACTGTGGATGCTTATTGGAAGAAATATCAAGCGGAACAGGATGCTTATGGGATTGCGGGTGTCATCGATGTAATTAATGAACTTGGGGTGGTTCTGACCGATAAACTGCTTGATCAGGTAATCGCTAGAGATATTGAAGCCGCCCTAGCCAGAAATTCTCATGTCAATGTTGAGGATGTCACGGTGGCTGTAGACAATGGCACTGTGATCTTAGGGGGTAATGTTCCCAATTGGGCGGCATGGCGCTCTGCCTATAATGCGGCTATCTATACTACTGGCGTGGTTGATGTCGTCGATCAACTGAATATCTTTTATACCTAGTTACCGATGAGGAATTAGGGAGATGAGGGCGTTAATTCAAAATTCGGTTGGGGCGGGTTTCGCACAGACGTTACCATCAATAACTAACAGAAAATCCCTAAACCCGCCCCTACACACTCAAAAATTAACCAATACTGAAAATAAAACTACTGAGAAGAAAACCATGACTAAAACATCAGCATTAAACGTAGAACAAAAACCTGTCCAAATCCCATCGGGTCGAGTTAACCTGGAAGGCAATTTGAATATGCCTGAAGCGACTCAGGGCGTGGTAATTTTTGCTCATGGGAGCGGTTTTACCGCAGGTGCAAGCGCCGACGCTACTAATTGTGGGTGGTAATGATGCTCCCGTGATTGAGATGAACAAGGAGGCTTTGGCACAGCTAGAGGTTGAAAAGAAATTAGAAATTGTTCCAGGGGCTACCCATTTGTTTGAGGAACCTGGTGCCTTGGAAAATGTGGCAGAACTCGCTTGTGATTGGTTTGAGCGCTATCTAGCTAGGACAAAGTAATAATCGGATAACACGTTTAAGAGAGGGAGCAGGGGAAGCTGAGGGAGCATGTCAGAGAAAGCAGACAATTGTTCAGCTACCTGCTAAGTTGGTTTATTCTTCCAGAAGGCTCTACCTACGTACCTCAACGCAATCGACAAAGGGGATCATAGAGCCGAAAATTAGCTTGATCCAGTTAGCTGATCAGATTCTATTCAGGTGGTATCCTCTTGGATGATCAGCTATGTGTAGGAGATTCTATGGATAACTGGCAATCTGTTCGCGTTTTTGGCTTGCCAGCAGAGAAAGGCAGATGGTTTTTAATCCCCTTAGGCTCGCTTGTTCTACTGTGTTTAGGCACAGTCTATTCTTGGAGTATCTTCCGTAAACCGCTAGAGGACTTATTTGGCATCAGCGCCACTCAAAGTTTATTACCGTTCACAGTTTTATTAGTCCTCTATGCCCTGTTGATGCCCATTACGGGATTCTACATTGATAAGATTGGTGTGAGCAAAATTACCGCGATTGGTGGCGTGGTGACGGGAATTGGTTATCTCCTCTCCAGTTTCGCCACGAATATCATCCTCTTAACGATTACCTATGGGGTAATCGCTGGGGCGGGCGTTGGCATTGCCTATGGTGTTCCCCTAGCCGTTTCCGCTAAATGGTTTCCCGATCGCAAAGGGTTGGCAGTAGGATTGACGGCGATCGGCTTTGGACTTTCTCCCTTGGTGACAGCACCGCTAGCAAAGGGCTTAATTGAGGCGTTTGGGGTTCTTCCTAGCTTTGCAATTCTGGGGATTAGCTTGACGGGAATTATTCTCGTTATCTCAATCACGCTAAAATTACCCCCAGTTGGATGGAAACCCCAAAACTGGACGCCAAAACAGATTGAAACAAGCAAAAATCAGCGACGACAACTCTTGCAATCGCCATCTTTTTATGCGCTCTGGTTTTGCTATACCATTGGTACGTTTGTCGGACTATCGGCGATCGGTATTTCTAGTCCTGTGGCACAGGAAATTATTCAACTCGATGCGACGACTGCCGCGATTACAGTTTCTATCTTTGCTATTTTCAATGGCATCGGGCGTCCTCTATTTGGTTGGTTAACGGATCGCCTACAGCCCAAGGGAGCGGCGATTATTTCCTATGTGTTAATTCTGATCGCTTCGATTTTGATGCTCAGTGCGGGAGAGGGGCAAGCTTTGACCTATCTGGTTGCCTTTTCTCTGTTCTGGCTTTGTTTAGGAGGATGGTTAGCGATCGCACCAACAGCGACGCTGATTTTGTTTCCGCCGGAGGACTATGCTAAGAACTATGGGATTGTCTTCACCGCCTATGGCGCTGGCGCATTATTAGGGACTCTCGCCATCGGTCAACTCCGGGATTTGTTTGGCAGTTATACCTACGCTTTCTATCCCACCGCCATTTTAGCCGTCATCGGCATTATTATCGCCCAATTTAAGCTTCGCGCTTAAGTATTGGACTTTGGACAAAAAAATAAATTTGCGTAATTTATTTGCCAAGGCATTTGGGGCAGAAAAATTAGATGTAGGGGCGGATTTAGGGATAATTGTTTGGGTTTTATGTCCCGATATCATATTTTAATATTAACCTGAAATCCGAGCAAAAAACACCAGATTTCCAACCGCGATCGCACTTTTTTTGTCCAAAGTCCAGTAAATCCGATTAGCCAACATTTGCCAGGGGTTTCCCTTCAAGGGGATAGAGTTCAATTAATTCGCACAGTCTATACTGTTGATAATTTTTCGGCGAACTGAGACGGGCTTTATTAATAGTCCAAACCAGTTGATCGCGAGAAAACGGTTTACTTAAGTGAGCAATAGCCCCCTGTTTCATGCCCCAAATTCGGTCAATTTTATGATTTTTAGCGGAACAGATAACAATGGGAATGTTCTGAGTCTCTGGATGTTTTTTGAGCTGACGACACACCTCAAACCCATTCATTTCCGGCATCATTAAGTCAGTGACAATGACATGGGGTTTATACAAAACTGCCTTATTTAGCGCTTCTTTTGGGTTGGTTAGATTGATGATCGTATGACCGCTATCACGCAGGTAAAGATTCATCAATGCTAACTGGGTGATACTATCCTCAATCAATAAAATCTTACTCATAGGAAGATTAGCCTGAAAGTTTCAATCTGCTGGGACACAATAAAAATAGGAAATTGCTTTTAGATGTCTATGCTACCTACCAGAATACCTTTACTTCCTGTAACAAAAAATCCGTTGATTCGCTGAATCATCCTACGTAGAATGGCTGAGTTTAAGGAAATGAATCAGTATATATGCTTATCGGATTGATAAAATTGGGATTATTGAGATTATCATGACGCATTTCTGAGATACAGTAAAAACTTGCCAATAGAGTTCTGAGAAGGGAGGATTGTAGTAAGACCCTATCCATCAGCAACTTTTCCATGACAGGCATATCGGGTGCATCAACTCATCTGCAACACCATCGACAGCAGTTTCCGGCTTTAGCCAACAAAGCCTATTTCAACTTTGGCGGTCAAGGGACTCTCCCCGCCAGGTCATTAACGGCGATTCAACAGGCTTATGAGTATACTCAGGAGCATGGACCATTTTCGGGTAAGGTCTATGGATGGGTGGTGGAACAAACCCAGCAAACCCGAAGCGCGATCGCGTCGGAGTTGAGAACGCCTCCCGAAACGATTACCCTCACCGAAAATGTCACCGTTGGCTGTAATATTGCCTTCTGGGGAATGGACTGGCAAATTGGCGATCGCATCCTGCTGACGGATTGTGAACATCCGGGTATTGTGGCTACAGCAGAAGAGATTGGACGGCGATTTGGCGTAGAGGTGTCCACCTGTCCAATTATGGCGACGCTGAACCAGGGTGATCCTACCGCCGTGATCAAACAACACCTGACACCGCGTACCCGCTTAGTGGTTCTCAGTCATATCCTCTGGAATACGGGTCAAGTTTTGCCCTTAAAAGAAATTGTGGAAACCTGTCGTAATACGGCGACAGAAAATGCCCCGATCCGAATCTTAGTCGATGCGGCTCAATCGGTTGGTTCTTTACCCTTAAATTTAAGCGAACTTGGGGTAGACTTTTATGCCTTTACGGGTCATAAATGGTGGTGTGGACCTGCTGGGGTTGGCGGTTTATACGTGCGCCCTGAGGTACGAGACGATCTGCATCCGACATTTATTGGTTGGCGCGGTATTCTCATGGACAAAACCGCTAAACCCATCGGTTGGAAGCCGGATGGAGAACGCTTTGAAGTCGCGACATCCGCCTATCCTCTCTATGTAGGATTGCGAGAGGCGATCGCAACTCATCAGCAATGGGGAACGGATCAAAGCCGCTATGAACAAATTTGTCAGCGCAGTCAGTATCTTTGGCAACGCCTATCTGAATTAAACTCGGTGCGTTGCTTGTTGAACTCTCCCCCCCAAGCAGGTTTAGTGTCCTTTATCTTAACCGATAGTACCCCCTCTTCCCAACTTGTCAACCAATTAGAAGACAAGGGTTTCCAGCTTCGCACGCTGCGCGATCCCGACTGCATTCGCGCCTGCGTTCATTACTTTACAGACTATGAGGAAATGGATCGGTTAGTGGACGCGATCGCGAATCAATTGTAGAGGCGGATGTAGGGATAATTGTAGGGGCAGGTTTAGGGACTCAATTCAAATATCCACCAATAATGGAACAACAAAACCCGCCCTTATTTAATTAGAATCTCCGTGATAACATCTCAACAAAACCCGCCCTAACACCAAATCCTGGCATAAGACAAATGACATAAGACAAATGACCAATAACTATTCCGTTGACTTTTGCCGCACACCTTGGACAATCCGCGAGAGTTCACTCTTTTCGTCAACCGTAATCCGACTGGGGGAACCACTGATAATCCGCTCGTAATTGCGGAATGAATCTTTAATGTCTGCCCCATCTTTGCTAATCAAATACTCTCGAATGCCGGTATCGTGCCAAGATCCCCGCATTTTAAATACATTAAGCGCCCGCGACATTTGCCCCCGAATTTCCACGTATTGCAACATTAAAATTGTATCAGTAATCGTAGAAATATGGGAATCTGTAATTGAATTCGATCCCATAAATTGATCAGTTGTATTGGTGAAGAACCCGGTAATTTCTTCTTGCTTGGCGTAACCAGTCACACTAATCACGAACTGACGGAATGCATTATTGCTCACTCCCCGTGCTAACGCCGAAAGAGAATCAATGGCAATCCGAGACGGTTTGAACTCCTGAATTTGGGTTTGAATAATTTGCAAATGATCTTCTAATCCTGCCGATTCTGGGTAAGAACAAAGAATTTTCAATAATCCTTTTTCCTCCATTTCCTCAAAATCGATTCCCCAGGATAAGCCGTTCCGCGTAAGCTGCGCTCTAGATTCTTCGTAAGCAAAGAGAATCGCCCGTTCTTCATTTAAACAAGCATCATGAATAAACTTACTAACTAATAAAGTTTTTCCCGTTCCCGTAGCTCCCGTTGCTAGAATAATGGAATCTTTAAAGAAGCCACCGCCACACATTTCATCCAGGGTTTTAATTCCAGAGGATACCCGAACATTAGATGAACGCTGAGTTAATTGCATGGCACCTAAGGGGAAGATATTAAATCCTTGATTGCTTAGGGTAAACGGGTATTCCCCTTTCATGTGGGTTGTACCCCGTAACTTAAGTATTTCAATGGTGCGGCGTCGCCGTTCTCCTTCCAAAACATTGCGAACAATTACCACATTATCGGAGACAAACTCTTCCACGCCAAACCGGGCTACAGGTCCATACTCTTCCACGCGCTCCGTTGTCATCACTGTCGTCACGCCAATTTGCTTGAGGCGAGCGACTAAGCGAAAAATTTCTCGCCGCACTACTGAAGCCGCATCATATTGTTGAAATATGGCAGTAATCGAATCAACAGAAACCCGCTTGGCTTTGTACTTGCGAATCGCGTATTGAATCCGCTCAATTAAAGCAGACAAATCAAAGTTGCCGACAACTTCTTGTCCTTCGGGATCAGGAGAAGCATCCAGAATAAACAGTTTGCCGTCATCAATTAACTTTTGCAGATCCCAGCCTAAACTATGGGAATTTTTAATAATATCATTAGGAGATTCTTCAAAGGTAACGAAGACACCCGGATCATCAAATTGAGTGATCCCGTTATGCAGAAACTGAACCGCAAACAATGTTTTCCCCGTACCAGACGTGCCGCTCACCAATGTGGTTCGAGCCACAGGTAACCCCCCATGGCTGATATCATCGAACCCTTCAATCATCGTCCGGATTTTATGGACTCCTGGGGTGGTAAATTCATCGGGTCTTTGCTCATCTAGATTAAATGGACTCATATTTTTTCGTCAAATTTAAACATATAACTAAAATCGCCGTCATCTGAGAATAGATCTCGAATTTGCTATTATCTCATAAAATCTGAATATGCTCTAAAAATCTATCTCTCCATCCTGAAGTTCTTCATACAGCAGATCCAATCCGATTAAGACTTTTTCGCGATCAGACAGATCCCCAATAATTTTTCGCACCGGAGGAGGTAAAACTTTCGCTAGAGTTGGCGTTGCCAAAATTTTATCTTCCTCGGCAAGTTGAGGACTTTTGAGAACATCAATCACTTTCAGGGCGTAAACCCCTTGAAATTCCTGTTCTAGGATATTTTTGAGGGTTTTCAATGCGGTAACTGAGTGGGGAGTATTCCCAGCCACATAAAGCTTGAGGACATAAGTTTTTTTTAGGGGACTCATAGGGTTAGCCATTAGGAATAAGCGAAGGATAGTTGCCAATTTAAAAGTAACCCGGAAGAAATTCGCTCACCGTGGACGTTGATGGGTCGGGAGCGAATTGCTAATACCACAATTATTATAACTCTCTGGGAATCGAGCGGCGATACATTTCACCTAAATGAGCAATTACATCGATCAGTGTTAGGCGATAGTCTGTGAGAATATCTTCCTTGCGCCCCTCTAGCTTGAGTTGTTTAGCAAAATCATCCATCAAATCCATGTGAATTTCTACAATCTTAGAAACGGATATATCGGCAAAAAATGCTTCATTTACCAAATTATCAATTAACTGGTTAATCGTGGTGTCTTGACTGAAGTACATTAAAACAATGTCACGATAATCACTCTTAAGCTGTTCGATCAGTTTACTTTTTTCATTTTGCGATAAATAGCGAAAGAAAAACTGAGGATTTCGTTTATAGTAAACACCGAGATATCCCAGTCGCTCTTTGAGTTTTTCAGATAACCGATACTGCTGCTTCATTAAAGAACCCCGATGAATTTCCTCGGTTGTCTTATCCGCATTAGCCGGAAGAATAGGCAAGTTGCAGTTCGGAGAAAGGGAAAGGAACTGGGTAATTGCCTGTTCCAGGGAACGTTCTAGGTCAGAGACTTGGCTACTATCGAGTCGAACTTCAGCGGCGTGAAACAAATAATGCACCTCCCCTGGAGTACAACGAACGGTTGTCTGAATTGGGTTTGGCTGAGCATTTGTGACAACAACAGAATCATTGTTTTTTGATTCTTTGGGAAAAATAACTAGAGGAAGTAGGATTCCTTGTTCGTACAACTGATTAATAACGGGTGGTAAGGTGTCGTCATCTTGAAGCACTAAACAATCGATATGCTGCTGTTTTTGTTCCACGAACTCCAGAAACTCAGAGGCTGAGTTCGCGATCGATAACAGATAGCGATCGCCACTTAAAACCTGGCTCAGTGACTGCGCCAGGGCTGGGGAACGAACAAAAATACCAATTGACAGTTGAGGATGCAAAACGATAGAACTTTAATGTTGAAAAACAACCTTACCAATTGCCGAGTTAAATTTCTCGACCGTAACATATCTTAACAAAATTTTTCTAAAGTTAATTAACATTACGTTAAGTACTCTAAGAATTGTAAGTAATTGTAAGCATTTTGCCCTTTCCCCCCCCCATCCAGCGCAATAATTGAACTAGAGCGGTGGTTGTGCTGGTCAGCGGAGCAAGTCCCTGGCGCTATTCGGCTTATGGGCAACTTAATAATTTATAGCCTGCGACCTAGCCGCTTCCCCTGATTTGAGCTAATTGGTCATATCCATGTCAACTCCCAGTTTAAAAGAATGTGCTGCTCCTGTTCCGATTTGTTCCCAATCCACTGATCTAACTGCCCTACTGGAGATTTTTCACGTATCAGGGAGTGACTCGATTGTTGTGGTCAGTGAGCAGCACTATCCTCTGGGAGTCGTGAATTTGCGACAGCTTATGCCCCATCTCCTGACCGGGGCGACGTCAGCCGCAACTTTAGGAACAACCGCAACTAGAGATTTCTCTCAACGGCTCTCGGAATTGGAACCCTCTGTAATTGAACCCCTAGAGATTCTACCAGCATCGTTGACAATCAGCCAGTTCTGGACTATCTTAACCGACTTGGGTAGGGGAAGACCAGACACACCATTCGATACATCCACCATTCCCTACCCGGAAGGTTCCAGACAATGGGCATTAGTCGAACCCACTGGTAGATTTTTGGGACTGCTCAATAGCTGGCAATTATTGAAATTCTTAGCACCATTACCCCAAACTGAAGATGTAGAGACGTTACATGCAACGTCTCTACGTCAGGGCGGGTTTTGCCCAAACGTGATCATCAATAACCAACAGCACGTTCCTAAATCCACCCCGACAACCCATTCCCTCGATAATCGCGAAGGGTTCCCCAATCCCCAATCACCCTTAATCCAACTCCTCGAACAACTACCACTCCCCCTGAGTTTACAAACCGCAACCGGGCAAATATTGTCCGAAAATCGGGCTTGGCGTCAGCAGATAGGGTTATCCTGGGAGCATCCAACTGGGATAGAATCAACCTCGGTTGAATCACCCTCCAACCTACGCATCCTTAGCCATAACACTCAGCCAGACTCAACCCGCTACTGTGCAAATGGGCAGACAAATCCTCAGGTAACAGAACCATTAGCGGTAGCTGAGCCGAACCCCACCCATAAGCAGCTCAACAATAGGGAGAAGCCAGTGGCTTGGGGTGTTGGTGATCAAACTCAGCCAACATTCACTTCCCCTAGAGCGATGGGTTATGACTGTGCAGGCGATCGCACCCACTTCATGGCAACCCATGCTCAACATCCAGAACTTGAGTCTACAGCGACATCTCAGTATCCTCAAGACTCACGCCGGGATGGGGAAACGCTAGAAATGACGAAAAAAATCCAGGATCGCCAGTTTGTGTTGACAAAAATGCCTCTACCTCCCTCGTTGTTCCCCGAATTGACAACTGAGGACTGGAAAGGCACACCATGGAAAGACGCACCATGGCACAAAAATACCCTCAATCCCCCTAATTCACAGCTTTGGTTAGTCATGGCGCAAGACACGACGGCTCAACAGCAAGTCGCTCAAGAACTGACTGCCAAAAATGCGGATTTAGTCCAACTCAACCGCCTGAAAGACGAGTTTTTAGCCTGTATTAGCCATGAACTGAAGACGCCACTCACCGCCGTTTTAGGATTATCAACCCTGCTCAAAGACCAGTTATTAGGTGAACTCAATGAGCGTCAAGCGCGTTATGCTCGGTTGATTTACCAAAATGGGCGTCAACTGATGGCAGTGGTCAATGATATTCTGGATCTAACGCGCATGGAAACAGGTCAGCTTGAACTGACGTTAGAACCAGTGCAGATTCAAAGCCTGTGCGATCGCGCTTATCAACAAGCCCTACAAGTCTACTCAGACAACAATCCCAACCACGAAGGTGCAACCCCCGACATCTCCTTTGTATTAGACATCGAACCCGGTCTAGACACCATCATTGCCGATGAACTACGGCTGCGGCAAATGCTGGCACACCTGCTATCCAATGCACTCAAATTTACCGATAGCCAAAACACCGTAGGTTTAAAGGTTAACAATCAAGATGGTTGGATTGCCTTTAAAATCTGGGATACCGGAATTGGTATTCCCGAAAACAAGCAGCACTTAATTTTCCAGAAATTCCAACAGTTGGAAGAACCCCTCACTCGTCAGTTTGAAGGGACAGGGTTAGGATTAGTCTTAACCCAACGCTTGGCTCGCTTGCATGGAGGAGATATTTCGTTTATCTCAAAAAGCGGTGATGGTAGCGAGTTTACCCTGCTCCTTCCCCCCTGTCCACCTTCTGGTAAGGATTTGGCAGAGACTGAGGACTGGGAACAGGTAAGCACCAACCTCTCATCCCCCCATCGTAACCGCTTGGTGTTAATTGTCGAAACTGTACCCCGGTATCTAGAAAGCCTGACGGTGCAGCTAAAACATTTAGGCTACTGGGTGATCAATGCTCGTTCTGGTCCAGAAGCACTCTCCAAAGCTCGTAGCTTACAACCGAGCATCATTTTACTCAATCCTCTTCTCCCACAAGTTTCGGGTTGGGATGTACTGACATTACTTAAGTCTGATCTGCAAACCCGTCATATCCCCATCTTAGTTACAGCGACTCAAGCTGAAAAAGAACAGGCTGATCAAAATAACGCCGATGGCTTCTTAAGTTTACCGGTTCAAGCGGAAGCATTAGCCAAAAGCCTGACTCGCTTGGGTAAACATCAGCCTCCCGCCAATCAGGTTCTAACGCTGCTTTATGTCAGTGCGGGGTTAGTCGAGGTTCCCCCGGAATCGTCAAGACTAATTTCTCAGTTAACTGATATACTCAGTTGCCAACATTCAGATCTAAAATACCGGGTACTGGAAGCCGATGATTTAGAACAAGCAGAATTATTGGCGCGGGTTTGGAATCCAGATATCGTTTTGCTCGACGGGGCTGGGATCAACGATTCCCCAAGTTACTTTAAAACCTATTCGTTATTTCCCGCATTAGCAGAGCTACCCCTAATTACCCTAGATCATCAAACCACACAAGCTGCCAATCAAGCGATCGGTCTTTCTGTCTATCCCTGTTTAGCCCCAGATAACCCCCAGAAAATTACCACACTGCTGCAAGTGATTCAAATTGCGGCTGGCGTGAGTCGCAAGTCGAGTATTCTGATCTTTGATCTGGGCGACACTCAAGGAGTTAGTCCAAAACATCACGCTTTCAATCCTAATTCCGTTACACCTTACACCCCTTGGTTACGGGCATTAATTCAATATCTACAAGCGGCTGGATTTAGAAGTCTATTCTCCCAGTGTTGGTCAGATGTCTACCATCAACTTCAAGCACAAATGGTTGATGTACTGCTGATTCGGATCAAGGATATTGAAAATAATTTGGGCATGGTTCAAGGATTAAAAGAGTTGAATCAGCTCCCGAATCGACCCCCGATTCTTTTGCTGGATCATCGATTGCCTGATTCCTCTCTGAATGTTGGAATCTCTGAGTCTGATAAAAGAACGACGGAATTAGAGTCGCAATTGCAAAGCGTGGCTACTAAAGTTTTGCCAGGGCGTTCCTATTCCATGAGTCAATTGTTAGAACAAATTCATCAGGTTCTCGACTAAGGTATAATCCAAGCCAGATCCCCGACTTCTCCAAGAAGTCGGGGATCTCTGTTCTTACCAGTGATTAACGATCAATAATTAATTTGGTATGAATCCCTGGATAAGAGTGGCTGCCAATTCTCACCTCTAAATTTGAGGCTCTGTCGAAATAGACGATAGTCGCGGTAATCATCGCGAGTCCGAGGAGGATGACGCCAATATCATTTTTTTCCATGGTAGTATGCCCTTATTGCTGATACCTTCAACAATAGACGGCTAACTCCATGCAAAGAAAATACACAGGATAAGTTGCTGAATTGACTATGATATAGGGGTTTAACTTAACCAAGATTGGGGAACGGTTAGCTTTGGGGAGTGGACAATTTCTCAGCTAGCACGGTTAAGGGATGAGGGATATAGGAGATGGGGAAGATGAGGGCGGGTTTAGTTAAGTTATTGGTTTGTGGCAAAATGTTATCTGTAAAACCCGCCCCTACACGCCTGTTCCTAGTTTCAATGTAAATCTTCTTCCCAAATCCCGATATAGATTCGTCCCTCTTGTTGGCGTTCAATCACGCCTTCGAGATAGTCTAGCTGAAAGGAAAACTGCCGAGATTGACGTTGCCACACTTGTTCTAATCCCTGTTGGATTTGCTGGTTCAGCTTGCACCCTAACATTCCATTCAATGTCAACAATACTGTCTGGGAATCCACTTCAGCCGTAAAGGAGGCTTCGGTTTGTCGAATTCGTAGAGAATTTCGGTCAAACAGGAAACCTAAGCTAATCTGATCCGGTATTAATTCATAGAATACAGCACGAGTATTGGGCCAATAACCGCGTGCGGTTCCGGTGGGAGCGCCTAATAAACGCATCACATCTTCTTTGGTAATTCCTGGCTGAAAGGCGGGAATACCAACGCCTGTCGGGACTTCTCGACATCGCTTTTCAATCATGTCCCCTAGAGGAGGTGGAAAGACGTTGATGGATTCTAAGGGGAATGTAGAGGGCTTTGAGGCAAGTAGGGAACTCAGTTGTAACCGCGTCAGTGGTGAGAAAAATTGAGCGGATAGCACAACAGGGAAAACCCCGGCTATCAGGCAATTTATAATGATGACTATTACCATGATAATTTTCTTAAGATTTAGAGTGGTAAAGCACCGCCGATAATCGGGTTAACTTACCTAATAATTGGCAATTACAAAGTTATAAATAGGATTAGATTTATACTCAAATAATGGCGCATTTTTTAGGACTATCAAAACATTACGCCTTAAATAATTGGGTTAGAAAACTGCCGCTCGTTTTTTAGGAGTACATCATTTTCCGGGTCATCCCGCCATCAATGACAAAATTCGCACCCGTGATAAATGTAGCTGGGGAAGAGGCTAAATAAACAGCAAATGCGGCAATGTCTTCGGGTTTGCCCACTCTACCCGCCGGATGTTGTTGATGATCCTGGGGGGTTAATTGGAGTTGATGTCTAGTTGAGGGCTTTTGCCATTCACTAACATCTATCCATCCTGGACTAATACAATTGACTCGAATATCTGGACCGAGGCTAATGGCGAGGGCATGAGTTAAGGCGACAATTCCGCCTTTAGCCGCCGCATACGCTTCTGTATTCGGTTCAGACATAAACGCTCTAGTCGAAGCAATATTAATAATTATGCCTTGGTTTTGCCGGAGATAGGGAACAGTATATTTGGTACAAAGAAATGCCCCAGTTAGATTAGTCGTTAGCTTGTGATTCCAATCGTCTAAACTGAGTTCTGTGATTGGCGGATTTTCGGGATTGGCAATCGCCGCATTATTGACTAAAACATCGATTCTCCCCCATTGATTTTGGATGGCTTGAATCGCCTGTTTCACGGAATCTTCTTGGGAAATATCCGTTTGAATAAATTGAATGGCACCAAGGGGTTGAAACTCGGCGGCTGTAGTTGTTCCGGCTTCTGGATCAATTTCTGCGATCGCGACATTCATCCCCTGTTCTAAGAAGGCTTTCGCAATCGCCTTACCAATCCCTTGTCCGCCTCCGGTAACAATGGCAACTTTTCCTGGCAAGCTCATCGGTTATTATACCCTAATCCTTAGGATTGAGCCGCACGTTGTTGTTTCAGATAGGCAAACACTGACTTATCGCCAATGTCAGGGGGAATGGGCTGGATTGCCTTACGCACCGCAAAGACTAAAAATAGAACTGTCCAAAGTCCTAAAAGCACCTGTTCCCCGGTAGCGGGTAACATATTAACTAAATGTCCCAGTAACAAGACGGGTACTAAGGGAGTCAGCAGTTTAGTTTCAAAGCGGTTAAAACAAAAGGCTTCTTTAAAGTAAATCCCGGTTAACGCTACAAACACAAAGCCAATCCCGAACAGGGTAACGGGTTGGTTATACACGAAAAGGGCGAGGGGTTCGTTAGTCTGGATGGCAAACCAGCCAGCCGCAATCGTACCAATTCCCCAAAACAGTTGTAGGAGGCGGTGTAGGGGGGCTAAATAGATATGAATTGTTGCCAAACTTACGCCTAGCGCTACACAGAATAAGCCATATAGGGGCGTGAGGGCGGTTAAAATGGTGGGATTATCCGGTTGCCACAAGACCAAACCACTACCGATCGCAAAGCTCAATGCCGCGATTATCAGGCTAGTTCGGTATACAATAACGCCGACGCGATCGTGGTCGGTAATCGTAAATTCGCCAAATTGACCCTGGTAAACCTCAGAGTCCCATTGTTGCTGTAGTACCATGTTTATCTCATCTCCTCTCAATACCAGGAAGGGGCTGGGAAAGTTTTAAGTTTTGAAGGGTGTAGGGGCGGGTTTCACTATTATCGTTTCTGAATTCACCCAGATGTGACTAAACCCGCCCTCATCTCCCTCATCTCCAAGCCTGTACCCTCTGCCTCTATATAATTTAACCTTCATTTTCAGTGGTGACAGCCACGTCTACCCTATTTCCTAACTCTAACTGCAACTCAGATTGAGCGCTACCGCCATTCACAGCAATTTCGACCCAACCGTGACTCCCAATTAGGGCGATCAGTTCTCCTAAAGGGCGATCGCTATAAGTTTGACCCGTGGGGATCTGGCGCTGGTTGACGGTAACTGTCCTCATTTTTCCCCTCACGTCAGCGGCAGGAATATTGGTGATGAGGTTGCCGAAATGGTCAATATACTGGATAGAACCCGTGATCCCCGTCGCGGTTTTGGTCAGTTCCGGGATTGGCAATTGTACCAGAGTGCTAGGTTCGATCACTGATCCCAACTCGTCTAAGGGAACACCACTGGCAAGATGTGCGCCGACGGGGGCAAATATATCTCGACCATGGAATGTTTGACTAGGGGTGGGGGTGCGCCAAAATTCTGGGTTAGTGAGTTCAACGGCAAAAACAATCGTACTTTGGGTTAAAATACCGCTAAACAATCCATTATCGGGTCCGACTAGGAAACCGTCATCCGCTTGTAGCGCGATCGCACGGCGCTGGCTACCTACACCCGGATCAACTACAGCGACATGGATGGTGCGATCGGGAAAATAGGGATAGGCGTTCATCAGGTTAAATCGGGCGGCGGCGATGTTTTGCCTAGAAATCTCATGGGTGAGATCGATGATCGTGATGGCTGAGTTAATTTGGGCGATGACGCCTTTCATGACTCCCACGTAGACATCATTGATGCCAAAGTCGCTTAATAGGGTGATGATTGGGTTTTGGGACATAATGAATTTAAATGAATTAAGGCGGTTGAAACCACAGCTACACAAACAAAACCCGCCTGCGCGGGTTTCCACACCCCTAGTTTTTCTCTCTTTCCTGGTCAAGCGGACGAAAGTTTCGTTTGGTTCCGCGATTTCCTTTTCAACAGGGCTTAAGTTGACACGGATGAAGGCTTGCGCCCGCACATAAGTACCTCATCTATTATTCCTTCCAAGCGCAGGAAATGCACTCGTCCCGATGCTTCCCCTGCAACAATTGTTACTCCATCGGGCGCAATAGCACAGCAGGTTAACTCACTCTCCCCAATGAAATTAGCAATTATCTCTCGACTTTCCAAATCCCAGATAGTGAGAATATGGTCAGATGAACTAGATATCACCCAGTTACCATTTTGTGCTACTGCCACAACATTGACATGATTGGTGTGAGTTATGGAAAAAAGTTCCTTTTTGGTATCCAGATCCCAGACTTTGAGAGTGTTATTATCAGATGAACTAGAAATCACCCTCTGACCATCAGGTGTAACGACCAAAGCTTTTACCACGCCGAAACGAGGGTTTATTGTCTCTATTTTGTCTGTTTCAAATTCCCATAAATTGATAGTTTGACGAGAACTAAAAATTATCCGTTTACCATCATAATTTAAAGCTAACTTTTTGATTGCTCTGGTCTCATCTCTTTTGAAAATCTCTTTTCCTGTTTTTATATCCCAAACTCTAATAGTTTTATCTTCTGAACCGGAAATTACCTGCTTACAATCTGGTGTTACTGCCACAGATTGCACCCAATTAGTATGACCTTGTAGAGTTACAATTAGCTTTTTGGTTTCCCTATTCCATACCTTCACCGTTTTATCGTTAGAACCAGAAATAATCCATTTTCCTATAGCCGCCACAGTATTTACAGGTTCATCATGACCTGTAAGAGTGAAAAGGTGCTTTCCATTTTTCCAATTCCATATATGGAGAGTTTTATCAACCGAAGCGGAAATGACTTGATTTTCTGTCAATGCCAGAGAGGTGACCGATCTTTTATGCCCTCTAATATCTAAAATATCCTTTCCGTAGTTTATATTCCAAATCTTTATCGTATTATCTTTAGAACCGGAAATTATTTGTTCTCCATCCGGTGTAATGACTACAGATTTTACATGATTAGCATGACCTGTAAATGTTAAAAATTCCTCTCCAGATTCCAAATCCCATATCTTAATAGTCTGGTCTCTACAACCTGAAATTAGCCATTGACCATCGGCTGTCACTGCCATAGATAGTGTTACAGGTTTTGTCTCATTTGTAATCGTTTTTAGTTGTTCTCCTGTTTTTATATTCCAGACCCTGATAGTGTAGTCAGCCGAACCAGAAATAATCTGCTTACCATTTGGTGTCACTGCCAAAGCGTTTACCGAATCGGTATGACCTTTGAGGGTGAAAAGTTCTTTTTTTGTTTCCAAACTCCAGACTTTGAGAGTTTTGTCATCACCACCAGAACCAGAAATAATCATCTTTCCATCTGGTGTTACTGCCAAAGCGTTTACCGAATCAGTATGACCTTTAAGCGTGAAAAGTTCTTTTCCTGTTTCCAGACTCCAGACTTTGAGAGTTGTGTCTTTTGAGGCAGAAATTACCAGTCTGCAATCTAGGGTAGTTGTCACAGCTCTTATTTTGTCACTATGACCTTCGAGGGTAAAAATTTCTTCTCCTGTTTTCAGATTCCAGACTTTGAGAGTTTTGTCTTTTGAGCCAGAAATTATTAGTCTACCATCTGATGTAGCTGCTACAGATCGTATGGCAGCAGTATGACCTGTGAAACTTTTAATCTCTTTTCCGGTTTGGAAATCCCAAATCTTTAGCGTTCTATCATCTGAACCAGAAATGAGCCAGTTAGTATCTGGTACTATCTCTAAAGCCATTACTGAGTCAGTATGACCTGTAATAGTACGTAACAATGGTTCACCTGGCTGGGTCAAGCTAGGAGTCAATGGACGTAGCCAGGGAGAAACTTTTCTTTGCGTTGCCTGTTCTAGCAATGCCTGAATATCTGGTATGTCAAAAGACAGCAAACGCCCCCATAGTTGCCCAACAAGTTGCGTTTTGTCTCTATCTAAAATATGTGCCGATAATCGAAGCGCACCTTGAATTAATCTGAATACCTTGCATTTTTTATCAGAAAGTATGATATCAGGATTGAAAGCCAAATCATAATCTTTAACAAGTGATTGTGTTCCAACAGCAGAAACCTTTGCCTCGATGAAATCAAAATTCGTCAAGCAGCGATACAATTCCTGTGCCTTTCCAGCTTTTTCCAAATGACGTGGCGCATGTTTCAAAGCATAATCTCTCTTTTCAGGCGACAGACTAGCTAACCGATCACGAAAATCACTCATCCCCAAACATCCCTTGCATTAATTTATCCGAAATCCGTGCATTAATATCTTGAAGTGTCACCCCAGCCGCTTGAACAATATCTTTGCGAGATAAAAAATCACAGAAACTTGAATGATAGATGCTGTAGCGAGTTTCGCCATTAAATTTATCCCGGTGCAAAAATTGCTGCCACTCGTCAAGTACCTCCTGCACCGTGAAGGCATCTTCACCAGCAAATTCAGCAATTAATTCACGAGATACGGGTTCCCGAAGTTCCGCTAACACGTACACAATCTTAATTTTGGTACGTTTACTTTCCTTGTCAAACATCCCCATTCGCCGCCAGTGGTCTTCGTAGTAATCCTGCAAACCTTGGGGTAGACTCTCGATACTCAAATTTCTATACTTACCATCGGCTATATCTGGCAAAACATAGCGCAGATACATGAAGTTATTCTCGCTTTTATTCGCTAACTGAGTAACGAATTCCCCCACCGTCAATCCCCTTTCATCAATCCACGCCTGTAGCGGCGATGATTTATTGATCTCACTCCGAATATATCTGTGAATATCTTCTAAACTTTGCGTTTGGTACTGCATCAAGTTGAAGCGATGCGGCGGCGTATTAACCGTTAAGGTTAGAGTGACGGGTCGCTGCGTCATTACCAAGTAGACACCCTTGTCCAGTGATGTAGGTAAATAGAGAAGATTCGCACCACTGTGGTCAGTTTGATCCACCTCATCCAGTGCATCAACAGCGATAACCAACCGTTTCCCTTTTTTTGGTGCAACGCCTTGCGCCTTGACAATTTCTGCTAATAACTGGCTAAAAACTTTGCCGTCTCGTTTGGCGTCTGGTGGTAGGGAAGAATAAGGCAAATTATAACGGGCAATCAGTTGGGTGCAGACATTCTCTAGAAATTGGTCAGCCCGGTTGATACCTTGAGAACGTACATTAAAATGAGCCACACATCCCGTTTGCTGCACGTATTTAGCCAAAATCGCACTTTTACCGATACCGGGTTCGCCTTGAATAATAAAATAACCGCTAGGCTGACTTGTCAGAAATTCTTCTATCGCTTGAAACACAAATTCACGCCCTATAAACCCGGCTGTCTTCTCCTCAATTAGTGATTGAAAGGAGTGACGCACTTCTGGTTTCTGGGTGACAGGTGTAGATTGATTTGTGACTCCTGATTCTGGCTTATCTTCAACCTCAACAGTCGCCTGTCCTTGCCGCACTTTTGCCTTCTGCTGTTCGATTGTCTGTGCTGCTTTCTTGGCGCTTTTATCATCAGTAGCAGCCAGTAGCCGCGCCATACTGTCTAAGGCGCGAAATGTATAGTCATCATCAAACTTTTCTATCTGGTTATGCTTGACTTCATTGCGGACTTGTAGTAATTCACTAACTAAGCTGCGCTCAAAATGACCGAATTTTGCCGCATCGCGGAACGCATTATTCCAATGATCAATAATAAGTTTCAATACAACTTGAGGATCTCTCCATTTGAGATCATCGCCCTCAAGATGATAATCCTGTAAACCAAGACGCGCATCCTGCAACCAGTTTTTGCCATAAGCCTGCTTCATCTGGCGTTGGATGAAAAACTTGAGTCCCGGCACTAAATCCTCTTCCAGTGCCTGATCCACCCATTCCTTATTGCGCTTGCGATCGCCTTGAGTCATGATATTTCTATTTGCTGCTTGGGAAGAGGGTGTTAGGTTTCGCTTTCACTCAACCCCACCTACAATCTTTCTGATTCAATGATAGGGATAAAACTCCTATCTTGCAGCACTGGTAATAAATCCTCACTTACCTTGAGGTGGGCAAGAGCAACAAAGGATAATATTAGGGTATCAAGGTTTATAACTCTTGCCCACCCTACATAAAATCAACTGAATCGAAGAACCCGCGCAGGCGGGTTTTGTTTGTGTAGCTGCGGTTTCTAACCGCCAAGCTTTTCTCGTACAAGTTAACCTTCCGCCATCACCATCCCTATCAGTGCGATCGCAGGGGCATTATAATCAATCGCATATTCGTTCGTGGCATAAGATCGCTGATCATCCACATAACTTAGCGGACCCAATCCTTTCGGGGCAATTCCATCCTGGGCTTCTGTATTCGCCCCCCCTACCATTAACCCGGGAATTACCGTTTTTTTCGCGACAGCAACTCGGTGATGCACATTACGGACTGAATTTGACCCCACAGCCGTAACAAAGGATAGATTAAAATGATTGCGTCCTAACAAATAATCTAACTGATCCAGCGCCGCCTGATAATACGCTTGATTTCCGGTGAGTTTATAGGCATAAAACAAGGTAATTCCTTCCTCCGCTACCATCTTATTCGACGCCCAAATAAACTTATCAAGTGCCAAGCGATAGCCACTGCGATTCACCGTATCCAGTAAACGATCTGCCCGTTCTAATAACTTTTGCTTCATTTGTGCATTCAGATTTTCTGAACCTTGCTGACGCGGTTGCAACAGATAATCTGCCATCCCCAAAGCCGAGGGATCTTTCCATTCAAATAGAGTATAAGACAAGTCAGGAAGCTCTTGGTCTAAATACTCCGCAAAACTTGTCTCCCCTGTCGTAATCAACAACTCCGCCGCCGCCCAAAAACGGTCATCCTTATCCGTTTTTAACGACGCTTCCGTATCCCACTCCCCAGCTAGATATTTCCCCGAACCACTATCGTCCCCCTCAACCCAATCCACACGCATTGAGGGTTCATTTTGCAAGAATTCCCAAGCTTTTTGCGCCGCTTTTAAATAATTCTTCGCCAATAACACATCATAGGCTGAATACACTCGCGCCGCCATTGCCAATGCGGCGGCAAATTTCGCCGTTTCTGGTGTGGAAATTCCATAAATATAACGAGGTTGGGTATCTTCATTCGGTAGAATCATGGGGGGCCATTCTTTTCCCGAAAGCTTGCGATAAACCGCACCATCACGCCGTTGCATGGTCAGCATCCAATCCAATCCCACTTTCATTTCATCCAGCAAATCGGGTCTGCCATTACCACTTTCAGGAATCATCAATTGGCGGTCAGAAAATAATGACGGATATTGCTCATATAAACTTAATAAACGACCCACAGTTACCGCCGTTGGTCCCACATATTTACCAAAATCGCCTGCATCATGCCAACCCCCTTGGGCGCGTTTCATTTCACCCGCCCGATGCATGTCATCGGTATGGGCAAAGGTGCCATCATTTAAATGGCAAGGAGAATGACCAATTCCATTAATAGAATCTCGTATGGCTACCCCGCAGCGTTGTAAATAGTAGGAACGCAGCATTTTGTTGAAAGCATCTTGATAAATAGCTTGACCAATCTCAAAGGGATAAGACTGAATCTCTCCAAGTTTAAGATAATAGCGCCCGGGGCGGTTAAATGAGGTGAAATCAATCCGTTGGATACTATCTTTACTGGCTGCATCTTGCATCGGTGCTGACAACTCAGTCTCGAATACGGGGCGGTTATTTCGGACGTTAATTAATTGGACGGGATTGGTGGTAGAAGAATTGTAATTGAGTAAAAAGGCTAACTTAGGATGGGTTGGTGAATATCCGACTTGATTAATCAAAAGTTTACTTGGGTTATCTGGGTTTATCGTTTGCGCTTGTCCTTTAGCCCAGAATCCATACACCATCGATATTGCCCAACCGAGGAAGAAACGTCTATCGATTTTCATGAGATTATTCCATCCTATTCATTTACAGATTTTAATCTGTAGACGCACCTTTAATTCCTAAAAAATTAATCACCTAAAGCTTTGAGGAGAGGGTGACCCGACTCAAGTCAGGGCGGGTTTTGTACAAACGTTATTATCAATAGCTGCACGAAAGTCCCTAAACCCGTCCCTACACACTTACGCGCCATGTCCTCGAAGGTTGTGAAGCATCAAAACTATTTCACCCATCTTGTGGCGGTTCAACTCCCCAAATTAATTGTCCACTATTATAAACCGGAATATGAGTGCGCTTACCCTTCCCAGCTTGTTCTAGCATCTCTTGGTACGACCAATCATTATTCATAGTCCAGATACCTGTCGGCGTATTCACCTGAAATTGGACATCTTTTTTATAATAAGCTTCTCCTCCAGGATAGAGTTGTGTCCCATCCACATCCACCTGGATATAGTAAATCGTTGGGGAATTTTGCCAAGGATTAAGTCCAGATACCGTTATTCCTGATTCAGGACTGGCATTGACTGTAATATCCGTTGGGTTTCCTCCGGCTTCTATCACCTCACTACTATCAATAAAATAGCGAAAGGATAAATTCGGAATAATCCGAGCGGGCCAGGCGGATTGGTTATAAATAGTGGCTTGAACCTCCATCAAATTATCACTCAGTTGAGTCCCTTGCGCCTCAACAAAAAATTCATCACCTCGTTGTTCTGGTTCCGGAAAATTGGCTAAGGAATTACCCCCATATTTCTGATAGAGTTTCGCCACAGCACCCGTAAATCCGGCATTATAATCTGTGGCAACTTCAGTCATCTGAAAATTAGACCGTTCATCGATATAATTATCCTCCTGATCGGGTCCACCAACTAAGGCTCCATACAAAATATGTCGCGTTTCTTCCGGAATTTCTTTACTATTTGCCCAAGAACCATGGGCTGTTCGATGATGGGGTTGTCTGGGTGAGTTCTTGCCAAATCCGACCACATAACTCCGCTGATCTGGATTCGATCCTAACATATAATTAATCTGCCGTTCGGCAAAGGCATGATATTTTCGCCGCGTCCAAGGCGAGTCTACGGAGTCCCCATAAATAAAGGCTAAAAATGCCGTTTTTGCCGCATATCTTAACGAACCCCATTCATCCAGCCAAGCCAGTCCCCCTGGGGTATAGGAGACGTGTTGCCACTGACAGCGATCGCACCAATAGTCTAACCAGCGTTCGGCGTCTTCTTGATACTTATTTTTCCCGGTTAATTCGGCTAATAAGACATAACTGCCATAAGATTTATCATCCCAGGTATGCGTCCAATTATAAGCGAGAGTCGCATTCGGTTGATCCCTTAACTCCTCATAATACGCTTCAGCTTTCTGTAAA
Organism: Coleofasciculus sp. E2-BRE-01; assembly: GCF_040221695.1. Taxonomy (NCBI): domain Bacteria; kingdom Bacillati; phylum Cyanobacteriota; class Cyanophyceae; order Coleofasciculales; family Coleofasciculaceae; genus Coleofasciculus; species Coleofasciculus sp. E2-BRE-01. Next base: position 85,916 of record NZ_JAVKEA010000189.1, read on the forward strand.
TACTCTGGTGCTTGGGTTGCTCGATAAAGCCATGCTGCACTCCAAACCAATTCATCAGTATAACCACTGGATTTGTAATACTCTGCCGCCTCAGTAATGCAATCCGAATAGTTGCCTGGATATTGCTCAGCAAAGTCGTAGAGTTCCTGGGCATGTTTTAGCAAGGTTTGGGCATAATTCGCATCGGTTTCTTGAAAAACCATAGCTGAAGCTGCCATCGCGGCGGCGGTTTCTCCAGCTAAATCAGAACCCGGACAAGTGGCATCAATTTTATAGGAAGGACGCTCCATCGGCATCACCTCCGCCGCCCCCCACCACCCATGATCTAAACTGCCTTTACCCACCTGACCCCACAACACTGTTGGCGCAGGATGGGCTTTAATAAAATAGTCATTAACCCAGCGCAAATTATCCAGCATGGCGTTATATTGACCACTTTGTTTGTAAGCGTCTTCGTATTCAATGACACCCCAAGCTAAAAGCGTAGTTGAAGCTGCCATGGGAAAGCCAAATTTTAGATGATCCCCGGCATCATACCAGCCTCCGGTTAAGTCAATCCCATTATCTGCACCATCAGTTAATGCGGAATCCCCCCGCCATTCCACCCGATTATTGGCAGGCAGTTTTCCGGATCGCTGCACATCATAAAAATAGACCGCTTTTTGTAAGACTTCTCCGTAATTGTACTGATTTCCTGCTAGAGAGTCTCGACCAAAAATATTGAAGACACCGAACATCCAATAGTGAAGGCAGTTAAATGTTAAAATAAAGACCGTCAGTAAAAAAATGATCAGGAATTTAATCAGAGTACGGGCTTTAAACATAACGTTGGGGTTATCCAGATTAATCTCATCCTAGCTTACTCAGTTCCTGAAGCCATCCGAGAATTCACTCAATTGCTAATTTTTCATGAAATCTTTAATGAAGATATATTTTACTGGACAAAGAAAAATCTCTTGGCAAACGCTTTAGCTTATCTAAGTAGGTGGACACAATTAACGTGAACGATTGAGATTAGGGAACAGGGAACAGGGAACAGTAAGGGTTTGAGGTGAATTTACAAAACTTAATACTAAGTATTCCTAGAAACCAGGTTTCTTTGCGTGAAAGGTTGATATGGCGTTGTCATCCTCACGAGAAACCCAGTTTCTTGACCGAATTTTTCCTCAACGGTGTACTATTCGGATCTACCTTTATCCCTCATAACCGTCCGGATAGTGTGATACCAAATCTGCTTCAGCAATCCCCTTTATCCCGTGCGTACTTTTTCCTTGAATCCCTCTGCCATCTGCCTTCTACACCTGTGCAATCCTACTTAACTCTTATCTATCAGCACCTCCTCAAGGGGGCGACGCGGTGAAGTGGGCATGGCTTGAGCATAACCAATCCGTAGTAGTAATAGAGGTTGTGCTTCCTCTAATCCCAGATAGTTCTGGAATTGCCGTCGCACCTCTAACACTTCGCAGGGCATATTAATGTGCGCGTGTTTAATATTAAACGAACTTGCTGTGAGAGCCACACGTTGGAAACTTTGTCCCAGATTTACCCAATGTTTTTTATCATGCTTTTGGGCAATAAATAACATAAGTGCTGAGGAACTCTGAATCAGTTTCTCGCACGCGCATGGTCATCGGGATCTACTATGGGTAAACGACGGGAATAGTCCGGGTAGATACGGATAGTATTGGTATCAATAGAAAATTTCCAGGGTTGGGTGTTGTGACCCGATGGTGCTAAGGTGGCGAGGCGAATCAGTTCTCTGGCTTCCGGCGGAGAATCATGGTTAAAGTAGTCGGTACAATTAACGTCCAGTGATGAGTGTCGTTATTGTAGTAGTTTCATGTTGTAGGTTAGGTTGACGTATGAAACCCAACAAACTCTAGGCTCGCATCCCTGACTACCGAACCGTGACAAAATAGGCGGCAAATCCCCACTAACCAACTGTCAACAGCCACCAGTCATCAGCTACCAGTCAGCCGTCAACACTAGAATTACAATAATGACGCGATCGCAACCTGGGGTCAAGCGATGATTAACACCGCTTGACATCCTCAAGAAACCGGGATACTCCCCACCGCCTCTATGGACGGCAGAATATTCCAGGCTTGGGCGACAATATCACTAAGCCAGCGTCGTTGTGCCTGATCTAAGACACTATCTTCCGCTAGCACTTCAGCGGTAAGCTCGTCTAAGGACTGTCCTTGAGAACGGGCGATCTGAATGACACCGGCAATTGCCGCTGCTACTAATTCTTCGTTCACTGGTTTTTGACGGAGAGCCGTCATTTCTTGGGGACTAACTGGGATGGGATAATTCATGGCGAGTTAACAAAAGCACCCTAATTTACCGAAAATGAGAAGAGTGTAAACTTTTTTTACTAATATTAAACCAATCAGTATCCGGAAGTGTAGCGTATTTTGCTTCAAGTCACCTCCGTCATCTTGCGTAATTCCTCAGCGAATCAGATCACTCAGATGAAAGAACTTCTCTACGTAGAAATACCGAACCCCGATACCGACGCTGTTCGCACCTGGTTGCAGCAGGACTGGTACTTTGAGCTGGGGAAGAAAACGATAACCCTGGATGGTATCCTGGTACAAATTGAACATGCGTCTTCAGCCAATTCATCTACACCGATTTGCGTCCCGATTCCGGAAATCTCCATTTTTGTTTGGTCGGTGCAGCGAACCACCTACTTGAAAGCCTTTCGCTGGTGCGATCGCGCGATCGCGGGAGAACGGCAATTACTCCAGAAGCTGACAGGGGACTTACGCCGTCAGTTTCCCTATCGCTATCCTGAACCCCCAGAGGTCGATTTATCGCAACAGTCGATCTTTGAGGCGCTAGCACCCTATTATCCCCAAACGGTTCATTTCTTCCAAAAAATGCCCAAAGGGGAATATGATCTCAACCGCGTCTATTGGTGGGAAAAACGATGGCGCGAAGGGGTGCGGAATCCACAGCAGCCTAAACAGGTTGTGTTTAAGACAACCGAGGAACCAACACAGCTTCGAGGACACAGCTACTCCAATTCCACCTATGACCTGATTTATATCGGTGGTGCCCTGGGAGTCATTCACGCCGCTGTTATGGCACAACGGGGGTATCGAGTTCTACTGGTAGAACGATTACCCTTTGGGCGCATGAACCGAGAATGGAATATTTCCCGGGCTGAGTTTCAGAGTCTCATCGATTTGGGGTTATTTACGCCCGATGAGTTTGAAGCCATGATCGCCAGAGAATATATTGATGGCTTCAACAAATTCTTTGATGGCAACAATCCTCCTCATCTAAAAGCACCTGTATTACATACACCAACTGTACTGAATGTGGCAATTGATTCAGAGAAATTGTTACAATTATGTGGAGAAAAGTTACAAAAAGCGGGCGGCGACATCTGGGATGAGACGGAGTTTATCCGGGCAGAGATCACGCCAGAGGAAGTTGTCGTCAGTCTACAGCATTTGCCCAGCCAAACCCCCCGACAAGCCAGAGGACGACTTTTAGTCGATGCCATGGGCACCGCTTCTCCCATCGCTTGGCAACTGAATGGGGGCAGGGCGTTTGATAGCGTTTGCCCCACCGTCGGTGCAGTGATTGCCAGTGGGTTTGAGCCAGGGGTTTGGGATTCTAACTATGGAGACGTTCTCAATAGCCACGGCGACATTTCCCGGGGACGGCAGTTGATTTGGGAACTGTTTCCGGGGGCGGGGGAGGAACTGACGATCTATCTGTTCCACTACCATCAGGTGCATCCTGAGAACCCTGGCTCTTTATTAGAAATGTATGAAGACTTTTTTACAATTCTGCCAGAGTACCGCCGCTGCGACATGGAAAAATTGGTGTGGAAGAAACCCACATTCGGCTATATTCCTGGACACTTTAGCATAAGCAGTCGCGATCGCACGGTGGCGTTTGATCGGCTGGTTGCCATTGGGGATGCAGCTTCCCTACAATCGCCTCTGGTGTTTACGGGATTTGGTTCCCTTGTGCGTAACCTGTATCGGTTAACCGACTTACTCGATACCGCCCTACGCCATAATCTCCTAACTGCCAAAGATTTAAACCAAATTCGCGCTCACCAAAGCAATATTTCTGTCACCTGGCTTTTTTCCAAAGGCATGATGGTACCCACCGGGCGTCATTTGCCTCCCCAACGGGTGAATGCCATGCTAAATACCTTCTTTGGGCTTTTAGCTGATGAACCGCCAGAGGTTGCTGATACCTTTATTAAAGACCGTTTTGATTGGTTAACCTTCAACCGACTGGCATTAAAAGCAGCTAGACGTAATCCTGCCCTGATTTTTTGGATTTGGGACATGGCAGGGACAAAGGATTTCTTGCGTTGGCTGGGGAGCTACTTCACGTTTACTGGAAATGCTATAGTGAGTGGATTCCTTAAAGGGTGGTTCCCGAATCTGATTCGCCGCTTACAACCCTGGATTGAAAAGCATTATCCCTCACTAGGATTGCGACTGTTAGCCCAACATTATGCGATGACAGCGGGGATGGGACATCCGGAACAGGTGCAGCGTGAAGCATCAAATTCGGATGAATTAGTGACCCATGGGGGTCAAAAGAAAGCCTTTGATTCTTGAGGGTTTAACCTATGCAACTCTTGCCCTACAGTCGCTTTACCCTAAAAAGTAACGAGCCATTGCCGGATGTTATTAATAAGCTCAATGCTCACATTGAAGCGCCCAAAACATTTCGCTGGACTTTTTCTCGTAACCATGCACCTTATGCCGGAAGAATTTCCAGTGATGGGTTTGAGGTGCGGCGAATTATTCATCACCGCAACTCGTTTTTACCCACAATCCGAGGGCGATTTGAATCGGGCTCTCAGGGTACGGTGATTCGCATCACGATGAGGTTACATCCCTTGGTTATTGGGTTCTTAGTGTTTTGGTACTTAACCTGGTACAGCGCCACTATCCCACTATTTCTGTGGAGCATTTTTTCGGGGGATGGGGTTAGAGTTGAAGGCTTGCTGTTTTTAGGACTACCAATTGTTGTATTATTTACCTTCTGGTGCTCGTTTTGGTATGAGGCAAATCGCAGTCACCGCGAGTTAACCCAGATTATTCAGGGAGAACCCCTTGAGCCGCCAAACTCTAGTCGTAAAATCCGTCGCTCTTTGTTATTGAGAGGCGTCTTGTTTGTGGTAGTTATTGGCAATATTATCTGGCATCTGGATGAGTTTTTTCCATCCCTGAAACGTGACACACAACCTGTAGTGCTAAAGTCTTGTTCTGACAATTCAACGGAGTCTTCCTACTGCAATTTCTCTGTCTTTCGTACCTTTACGGGACATCCAACTGCTTTGGCTATTGTCATCAGTGCTGACGGTAAAACCTTAATCAGTGGTGGGAAGGATAAGGCAATTAAAGTGTGGGACTTGCAAACTGAAACGTTAACGAAAACACTCCAGAGTGATTCCGGTGTGATTCAGGCTCTCGCGATCGCGCCCGATGGTAAGGTGGTTGTCAGTGGTAGTGGCGATCGCATGGTTCGGATTTGGAATATGACCACTAACCAACCGCCTCAACTCCTAGCAGGACATGCTGAGACTATCAATGGGGTTGAGATTTCATCCGACGGAACGACAATTATTAGTCACAGTCATACCGAAATTAAAGTCTGGGATTTGGCAACGGGTCAGCTAAAACTAACTTTACCCAATTCGCCGTCTACTGAAATCAAAATTGGTCCTGTTTTAATCGAAAACAATTCACCACGTTTCTATCCTCGTGTGATTAGTTCTGATGGCAAAACAGCACTGGTTCAATTGGGTGTGGGTGGCAAACTTGTGGCGTGGGATTTACTCACTAACCAGCAAATTATCCTCCAGAAAAAATGGTCGGACGGTTTTGGGTATATGCACTCGGCGTACATCAGTGGGGATGGGAAGACAGCCGTGACAATTTACTATCACCAACCCGTGACGGATTTGAGAGTATGGGATTTAACAACGGGAATGCTGAAAGCCGAAGGACGTGTATCTTCGACGAGAAACTATTTCGGGTATGATACCTTTGTTCTCAGTCGCGATCGCATTATTGGCAGTACCGATGAAGGGATTAAGGTGTGGAATCTAGAAACAGCTGAGCTAGAAGCTACATTAGAGCATGAAAAAATGAGTGATTTGGTGGTTAGTTCAGATGGCAAACTCTTAGCTGGAATAACCGAGAGTTCAGAGAATCAAGAGTCCAAAATTAAAGTCTTGCGGCGTCCCTAAACCGGATATTTCCATCTAAGAATAAGCGAAGAGAACATGAAATCCTCCTCTATTATCAACGCAATGCAGCTTAAAGTTCATCAAATGAATCAAGGTGAAGCCTCTCGCATTCAAAATTGATGAACCTGAGCAATACGTAAATTGTCTACGACGCCTACGTGAACTGCTGACTCAGCACTACAGGGTTGTGAACCGTGATTTTTTTCTTTTGAATAGAAATCATTTGATCAGTTCGCAGATCCCCCAGTAGACGAGTGACGGTTACTCGTGTGGAGCCAATCGCTTCCGCGATCGCTTGATGGGACAGCTTCAAGTCAATGGTAATCCCATCCTTGCCAGGGACACCGAAGTCACGGCAGAGAATCAATAAAAAACTGACCAAGCGAGATCCCATATCCCGGTGAGCTAATGTCTCGATCATCATTTCCGTCTGTAAAATCCGCGAGGACAGTCCCTGGAGCATCAACATAGATAGCTCTGGGTTGTCCTTGAGCGCTTGCTCTACCTGGTCAATCGGAGCTGAAAGCAGTTCAACCGGGGTAAATGCTACCGCATGGTAAAACCGATCAGAGCGGTGACCGGTAATCAATGACAATACCCCAAAGACACTATTTTCCCGCAACAAAGCAACTGTAATTTCTTCCCCCGCCTCATATACCCGGGAAAGCTTCACAGCGCCTTTCATTAGAAAGTAGACCCGTTCGGCGGGATCTCCTGGGAAAAAAATAGTTTTGCCCCGCTCAAAGGTTTCAACAACGGGAGGAAATGAGCTTCCGCCGATTTGACGGAACACAGCTGCTAACGGTCTATCTTGCATTACGACCATACCTATTACCCTTGCGCCAAAGCCTTACTGACTTCTAAGTGATCGCCGATGAAGCTTGAGACTCCAAAATCGGCTCAATGAACGATCTCTATATTGTATTCAAGAATACTTAATCTGAGTCCCAATAGGTTTTTTGTACCAATTGTTACATAATGAGGTGAGATGTCAACGGACACCTGATGAATTGAGTTGACAGCTAACGGTTTGGCGTTATCATACAACGAACATCGCCCAAACACGGTTATTCTTTGTGTTATTGTCTTGAAGAATTAAGATACCTATGCTGAATTTGACTGGAAAGAATGCCCTAGTGACTGGGATTGCCAACAATCGATCAATCGCCTGGGGCATTGCCCAACAGTTGCACCAAGCGGGTGCTGAGTTGGGAGTCACCTATTTGCCCGATGAGAAGGGACGCTTCGAGAAGAAAGTCAGAGACTTGGTAGAACCCCTACAACCCAGTGTCTTCTTACCCTGTAACGTCCAGGATGATGCTCAAATCGACGCCACCTTTGAGGCGATTGAGAAGCAGTGGGGCAAACTGGACATCCTCATCCATTGCCTTGCCTTTGCCAACAAAGAGGACTTATCGGGAGAATTTAGCCAAACCTCGCGCCAAGGGTTTACGACAGCCTTAGAAATTAGTACCTATTCCCTCACGCGATTAGCCGCCGCTGCTAAACCCTTAATGAAGGAGGGAGGAAGTATTGTCACCATGACCTATCTTGGCGGCGTGAAGGTGATCCCCAATTATAATGTCATGGGGATTGCCAAGTCAGGATTGGAGATGAGCGTCCGTTACCTCGCCGCCGAATTGGGACCGAGTAATATTCGGGTCAATGCGATTTCCGCCGGTCCAATCCGCACCCTAGCGTCTTCAGCGGTGGGCGGCATCTTGGATATGATTCATCATGTGGAACAGGTAGCACCCCTAAGGCGAACCGTTACCCAGCTAGAAGTTGGCAATACCGCCACCTTCTTATCGAGTGATCTCGCCAGTGGGATCACGGGTCAGGTTTTATATGTCGATGCTGGATATGAAATCATGGGTATGTAATTGGATGCCTCGGTCAAGAAACTGGGTTTCTTTGGGTGAAAGCTTGATAAGCTGTCATGCATTTAAATTGGGAATAGGTAGCGAGCAAGATGCAAAGCCTGCGGCATGGCTTCGCTTAACGCACTACAAGGATTTTGCCATTATTGACATTAAGGTTTAAATGCCGAACAGCTTATTTCTGTCATCTTCGCGAGAAACCCGGTTTCTCATAATACTTGACTGACGATCTAGGTATCAGCATTAAAAGGAATGATGTTGGAGCAACTCATCAAATATTTTGTCTATAAGACAAAAGGGCATATCACAAAAACACAGCTCATTAATTTTTTATATTTGGCTGATCTTTATACGGTTAAATGGACAGGAAAGCAGCTTACTGAATTAAACTGGTGTTACTACCACCATAGTCCCTGGCATGAAGATATAGACGCCGCTCTCCGTCAAATGGACGGCAAAGAGATTGCCCAGAAAGCTGAAGGCAGGATCACCTTTATTAGACTAGGTATAGAAGCAGAGATCACAACTGATATAAATTTACCTTTGGGTCTAAAACTAATGCTTGATAACATTAGAAGAGAGTGGGCTAGTGCCGCAAAATTTGAACAGTTATTAGATTATGTACAGAATACGGCTCCAATGCTGGAAATGAGGCAAATTCATCAAGCTGAAGAAACAGTTAAGCTCAATTTAAACGCCGAACGAGAAAAATTGGTGAGTGAGTTAGGTTTGTAAAATGGCTGGACAAAAACCTCGGCAAGGATGGATCTATCTGATTAATCCTTCTCGTGTTTCTTTGCGCTGTAAGCAGGGTCATGTTCATATTTATGATTTAAAAGAACCCAGTCAGATCGAGTGTAATCATAAAGATTGTACAGAAAAGCTTAATGCTAGTCGAGTTTTGAGAGGCAGTCATCCTCACCTTGTTTGGACAAGTGAGCAATTTAGAAATAACTCGGATGACATGCAGACATTTGCAATTATCCCATTGAGTTCACGAGAGATATACAAGGGTTTACCAACGGTTTACCCGATTAATCCAACCCAAAGGAATAATCTTGATACTGAATATTATGCTTTAATACATCAAATATACACCGTTGATGGTAACTGTTTTAAAGATTCTAACCATCATTGGTTGAAGCGCATAGGACAGTTAGACAAATCAGACAAAGAGGCGATAGAGAAACGATTACACTATTTTTTGGTAATACAAGATAATCCTGATGGGGACTGGTTTTCCAAAAATGCCTCTCCAGAGTTGGCTAAAAAGGTATTTTATCAGTTATCTGAAGATGAGCGAAACAACCTCATCGATGAATTTCTAGGTTTTTGATAAAACAACAGTATTCTCAAATTGTCGATGCGATGGTCTAAGTTGCCTATACGGTCAAACTGGCACCATTTTTTCTAAGCCACTCTTTTCTCTCCCGGTAGTCGGGCATGACCTTATCTACTTCGTTCCAGAAGAGATCGCTATGATTACGGTGGTGGAAATGGCATAGCTCATGAACCACAATGTAATCAATAATTCTGGGTGATGCCATCATGCCTTTCCAATGAAAATTAAGCCAGCCACTTGTGCCACAACTAGCCCAGCGGTAGCCCATGTCTTTGACTTTGACTCCCACAGGCTGAACGCCGACTTTAGGAGCAAAATATTTGACGCGATCGCGAAAACGTTGCTGACCCTTCTCGATGAAATACGATATAAATGCTTGTTTTGCTGCTGCATTACCGCCTTGCTCAACGACTTGACGATCTAAGCGAAAGTAGCCTTCTTTGAGCTTGAGGGCACGGTCTTGATTTGATACGAGTGCCAAACGATAGGTACGACCCAGGTACAGAAAGGTTTCACCGTTGACCCACTCGCGCACTACAGCACTGGCATTGAGGTCTTTCCATTCAGCCAAGTTGCGGTAGATCCATAGACGCTTGCTTTCTACTACTGCATCGGCTTGTTCCGGGGTGTAATCAATCGGTGGGCGCAAGGTTACTCTGCCATCACGCTCAATCACAATATCGGTGGTTTTACGCGGGCTACCAGGTAGTAACTGGTATTCTATATCTCTGACACAGCGGATATTCATGGGTTGTCAGTCGTACTTTTCAATAGTTCATTGTGGCGGTTTTTGGCGAGTTTCATAATTTCAACGGCGATCCGTTCACGATTTACTTTCAACTCGACAATGCCAGTAAGGGTAAGTGCAGTCTTGATTTCACTGCGGGTTCGCTTTTGCTTATCGCTATTATTCCAGAAATCGATGCTGCCAATACTATCTTGTAAGGTTTCGACAACTGCTTCCATCAGCACCTTGATCTTGGGTTTGGCATCTGGGGGTATCTCTCCATTTTCAAAGACCTGGTTGGCGATGTGTTCGTAGAAGGTTGTTGCTTCTTTACTCATGCCCTCTTCGCCCTGCTGACGACCCGCGATCGCCTCTTCGCGGATTTTCTCTAACTCTTTGGCGAGCTTGTCCCAGCGGTCGTGATATTCTTCGATCAGGTACTCGACTTTCTCTGATAGGCTTTGATAAAAGGCTGGGTCTTCATCGTGGTGGACAGTGCAATGCTTGCGGATGGCATGCTCCATTTCACTAGCCTTGGCTTCGTCGTTGTTGCCTGCGTGCTGGTTAAGTTGCGCCATAAAGTCTGGCGATAGCAGCTCTACGGGAGGCACTTTGGGGTTGATGCCCAGACTAATCAAATGCTCGTTGATTAGATCCCGGACTTTTTTGCCAGCATCGCCCAGGTTGAGGCTAGTGTCTTTGTAACGCTCTTTGGTGACTTGGAGGATATAGCCCAACCGTTTGGCAGGCACTCGGTATTTTTGAGCAATGGAGTTGGGCAGGATGATATCCAGACTCGCCAGGAATTTCTTCAGATAGACCTCAAAGTCAGCCCGGATTTTCTCGTTTTTGAGCAGCTTAACCGCCTCATGAACCACAGCAGCATCTGCTTGGATGGTCTCTAGGTTTCCTTCGGCATATTCCCGTACTTTGGCGACCTTATGCTCTGCAAATAGCTGTAGCAGGCGTTGGTCTCGCTCCTCTAACACGGGCATCTCAGAGGCAATGCTTTTTAAGCCCTGAGCCAATTCCTGTTGTTCATTAGTGGCTGCATACAGAGTCAGAGCCTCCGTCAGATTTTCGGTGAGACCGATGTAATCGACGATGTAGCCCCGCTGTTTGCCTTTCTTGACTCGGTTGGTGCGGGCGATCGCTTGTAGCAATGTATGCTCTTTCATTTTTTTATCGAGATACATCACCTGCTCAATGGGGGCATCAAAGCCCGTGAGTAGCATGTCACACACAACCAAAAAGGCAATGCCAGTATGAGGCTTATCGGGATCGTCAAAGTCGAAGGGACGGCAAAAGTTATCGACGGCATTCCAAGCTCGGACTTGCTGGCGGGCTTCGGTGACGTAGGTAGGCTCATTAGTGCCACTGCTGGAGATTACCACTGCTGCCTTGAGGAAGCGTACTTTGCGGATCAGTTCGAGGTCGGGGTTCGGTTGCGCTTTTAAGCGGGCTACGGTGTCGGCTAAGGCTTGATGGATTGCTTTTTGATAACGCACAGCAGCGAGTTTAGAATGGCACACCACTTGGGCTTTAAAGCCGTTAGGAAAAATATTTTCTAGGTAGTGTTTCACCAGGTCTTGGGCGATCGCGCCAATCCGTTGCTCGGCTTCTAACAAGTCGCCTGTCGCCCCGTATTTCTTCTTGATTGCTAGTAACTCTTCGTCACTGCGATCGCGAAAGAGATTTTCAAAGCAGGTTTCAAAGCCGTGTTTATCATTGAGGGCATCGTCGGAGGTACGACCTTCGTACAAAATTTGTAGCGTGGTGCCGTCGGGTACGGCATCCATGAGCCGATAGGTGTCGATGTAGCTGCCAAAGCGTTTATGGGTTTTCTTTTCACCGTGTCGCTCGGTAATGAGGGGGGTGCCAGTGAAGGCAAGACGGGCAGCGTTGGGAAAGGCTTCAAAGACGTTATCGCCCAGGTCGGAGCTTTGGGTGCGGTGAGCCTCGTCAATCATCAGCACGATGCGGGAGGAGTGATTGACTACGCCAAAGGTCTGGCTACTCGGAATAGGGCGATAAGTGCCTAGGGCTTCGGCAACTTTCAGGGGCATGACCCGATCGCGCTGCTGAAACTTATGCACCATCACCATATTGATATCGGAGGCATCCGTTGATAGGTGGTCTCGGAGGGCTTGGGTGCTTTCAATCGGATAAACCCGCCCGCCAATCAGGGTGGCGGTTTTAGACAACTGCTTTTCGAGATCGACGCGATCGTTAATCAGCACGATTTTGTAGTCGTTCAGGTCTGACGATGCTCGCAGCATCCGCGCCACAAATACCATTGTCAGGCTTTTGCCCGATCCTTGGGTGTGCCAAACAACACCACTTTTTTCGGCTGCGGTTTGACCTTGGCGTAAACGCTCAATAATTTTGTTGGCTGCTCGAAACTGTTGGTAACGGCACACCACTTTAATGCGGGGACCGCTATCGCTGTCCATAAAGACGCTAGAAGTCCGCAAGATGCTCAGTAGGTTGGTCTTATTGAGCATACCGTTGATGAGTTGCTGTTGTTGGTTCAGCCCTTCGGCGGTTCTCTCTGGTTGAGGATACTGGGTTTTCCAGGGATAGAAATGCTCTGCTTCGGAGGTAATCGTACCATAGTCAGCTTCAACGCCTGTGCTGCGAACTACGAACAGATTGGGATGAAACAGGCGCGGTTCTCCTTCCCGTAAACCATGCCGGGTGGTCTCTTCTCGCTGGTTCATGTAACGCTGGAGCTGCTCAAAGGCTTCAGACATGGGGTTAGCACAGGTGGCACTGCCTTTTTTACACTCGACCACCACCAAGGGGATGCCGTTCACGAATAATACAATGTCGGGAATGATGTATTGCTTAACGCAGCCCGGTGTATCGATGCGGAACTGGTTGATGGCGTGAAACTGGTTGTTTTGGGGATTTGCAAAGTCGATCAGTTTTACTACAGGGTCTTCTTCCCCGGTTTGTTCGTTGACATCGACTTGGGACTTGAACAGCAGTTTTTGAATGGCTTCGTTGGCTTCGAGGAGGGTGCGGTTGGGCTGGCGCAGGATTTGGTCTTGCAGGTCTTGGAGTTGTTTGGGGGTGAGCCAGGGGGTACCATCGGCGTTAGTGTTGAGGGCTGCGACGGCTTGGTTAAAGACCTGGGGCAGTAGCCACTGGCGAAAGTTAGCCCGTAGGCTTTTGGTGGGGTCACTGGGGATTTGTGCGCCTTGGTCAATAATTTGCCAACCGAGGGCTTGTAACTGCTGTAGAAATGGCTGTTCAACTTCGGTATATTCAGACATAAGCTACCTGATAAGGCTGGAATCGACTAAAATCATGTATCTGTCCTCATCAGGCTGAGGTCGCCCTCCCAGGACAACTTACCTCGAAAAGCTTTGATTTTTTCTTGGTGCTTGAGCTGTAATAGCGTTTTTAGAGCCAACTCGATTACTTGATCGGTGGTGGTTAGCCCAGTGGTTTGTAGGGCATCGGCAATTAAGGCTTCGTCTATTTCAATATTGGTTTTCATGATTTGGGGGGTATGAGACTGTCAAAGATCGTTCAAAGTCGGTATCTTTGCCAACATTGGGAATGAGGCGAAGCACTTCAGCAAAGGATTTTTGGGGCGGATGCAATAGGACTTGCTCTAGGATTTTGCGATGCTCGGCTTCGGCACTGATGCCGTGGCGACTAGCCCGTTGTTTCAGTGCTTTGACAATGGCATCGTCGATGTTACGAACAATTAGATTAGCCATAGCGATGGGGTTTTGAAGAGATTGCTTATGCTGATGATAGCATTGCTATCAAGACAGGCGATGGGGCTAGTTTGAGATATGATCCACCTCGTCAGAATGGACTTTGACGGGGACTTTGCCAGTGAGTAAATCGTGCATTAAGCCAGATTTCTTTACCCTAAGCTTTTGAAGACATCTACCATTTCTAAAAATATATTCATCGATCGAATTAAGCTTAGACTCTATTTTTTCTTGCTCATCAGCTAATTGAGGAACCGGGATCAGTAATTCTCTAACTCTGCCAATACTCATTTGAGGCAAGGCTTGCCCCATTGTCATATTTCTAATCTGTATTTTAAGAAAATGGCTTCTTAACAGGTAAAAAAGAAATGACGGATTGATGTTGACCGGATTAATTACACATAAGGAATCCAGTAATGCAAATCTTAAATGTGATGGTAAAATACGTGTTTCACCGATTGTACCTTTTCGGGAAAATGCGATTGAAGATTTAGATAATTTACATCTACGCTCTTGTTCTAAAACAATCTCTTCAATAACTCTTCTAGAAGTATCTAGCTGAATCTGATCGAATTCATCAAATTCAACTGTCGAGATAAAGGGAAATCCTTCGTCATGATAAATTGGATTACGATGACTTGGGTTGGGATCTATTACATCAGCGCAAGAAGTTATCAAGTTCACCACCCAATCTTTCGGAATCCAACCGATCGCACTCTCCTGATACAACTCCGGCGCTTCGTCACGGGGAGGGCGCAGCTTGCCATCCGCACCAATGCCACGGGTAAACAAGTCGTGCATCAGCCCTGCCTTAATCTGCTGGTATTTCTCGATCAGGGCTTCTGTATGTGCGATCGCGCGATCGATGGCTCGAAGGATATCTGCAATCCGCTTTTGAGCTGAAATACTTGGCGTTGGGAAGAGAACCCTACAGAAAAGCTTTCTACTGATTCTTGTTCTAGTTGTTCCTGCTGACAAAGACTCTATTTGTCGTCTAATCACATGAGAATTAATCATGTACATTAGCCAATGTTTATCAGCAGTGGGAGATCGAAGAATCGCTACATCGACTACTGTCGCACACCCCCCCCCTAGCCCTGGAAATAAACAAGCTCGCCCTAAAGGATCAGGCATTCTAGCTATGAGAATGTCCCCCTCTTTCAATTCAGTACAGTTCAATCTCCTAAACTGCTTGTCATTCAGGTACTTATTCGATTTATCTAAAAAAATGCCATCTCCTATATCCGCTAGTTGGATAAGCCGATTACCTCCTTCTGGGTCTTGGTCTTTACTTTCAACCCAATCACCATCACAAAAGAGTGAGCTAAAGTCTAAAAAGTCGTCTATTGAGAATAGTTTCCATCCTTCAGGTATTACTTGGCTCATATCCCAACTCCACTAAAAACGCCTGCAACTCCTGCGCTGCCACATCCCTTGCTGCTTCAATCTCCTTCGCCGTCACCGCATACTTCTCCCACAAATTCTCAATCGCCCGCACACAAACCCGCTGATCCGCCCGTAAATAAGTTTCATAAATCTCCATCAGCGTCTTCCGCAGACGCTCAATAATCACCGTGCGAGCTTCATCCGTAGAAATTTTTTCACGGGCACTTTGCACCAGTTCATCGCGATTATTCTCAATACTCCTAATATTAGCCCGGAGCGTTTTCACTTCATCTTCTAAAGCCTTGTGACGCTCCAAGCTGGCGGTAATCCTTGCTGCCTGATTATAGGCGTGTTGTCCCCGTTCCATTGCCTCTTTTAAAGGAATGGCATACTCACTGATATGACCCACCTCAGCAGCAAGCTCCAGAATACGATTACCGTTAGTAAACAGCACCTCTTTTTGGGTAAATCCTTCAGTGCAATAAAAGCCTTTCTTAGCACCTGGGGGTAACAAATCCGCTGCCTTAATTTCAGTGAAGATATTGCCAGCCAAAGCTTTAACCTGTTTGATCTGCGCCTTCCACTCCGTCGTCCAAGTCTTCAACTCCTCTTTTTGACTTTTCACCTCCTCACTAGGCAATACCCCCGTGTCGTCGGTATCCTCAAAATCTTCCGCATCAGCAGCAGCAAATAGTGCCTGCAACTCCGCCAGCCGAGTCTGTGCCTGCTCCAATTCCTCTAAAACTTCCGGGAACTGGCTCTGCAAAATATCCTCATCGGGAATCAGTTCTGCCCCCCAACCACTGGCTGCAATGGACTTAAAATCTGCCTTCAATGTATCCACATAGTTGGCAAATGCCCCCCGCACCTGAAAGGAGGTGAGTAACTGCTGGTTGGCTAATTTCTCTTCAATGCTCCTGAGCAAACGACTCCGCATAATATAGACATTCCGGGGGCGAGCTTCCTGATTCGCTGCATCGGGGGCTAGAGCCTCCACAACGGGTAGATTTTCCTGCCACCACTCCTCTAGCCTTTCCCTAAACTGCTGGTGACGAGCGATCACACTTTGGTGAGTCGCCACAAAGTCGGCAATGTCGCGCTTACTCGTCAGCACTGGGGCAAAGTCAAGATAAGTCTGATCACGGGGTACAAAAGCATCCTCTCGCAACTGCCCATAGTTCTGCCAAAAGTGTTCGAGGCTATCGACTTCCACCTTGGGTACTCCCCCATGCAGATGGGCACGCACATCATGGGGTTCGGGCGGTGGGGCATTGTCCACATAACGCCGGATATTGCAGTTGTAGTCCTCCTCGGCAATCTCCGCCCTAGGCACTAACCGCGCATAGGCGGGAATGTTTTCCTTAGTGCGATAGGCATAGACAATTTTATCAACATCTTCGGGGCGCAGGAAGTTCTGCGCTTTGCCCTCACGGTATTCGCGATCGGCATTGATAAACAAAACGCGATCGCGAGTCGTCGCCCCCATCTTATTCAGCACGAGAATGCACGCCGGAATCCCAGTGCCATAAAACAGGTTACTAGGTAGACCAATAATCGCCTCTAGATAACCGTGATTGATAAAGTATTTGCGGGCTTCATGCTCCTCTCCCCCTCGAAATAGCACACCGTGGGGCATTACTGTTGCCGAGCGACCATCGTGCTTCAACACCGCCAGCATGTGCTGCACAAACATCAGGTCAGCCTTTTTGCCCTTTTCTGGCATCATCACTGGAAACCGTCCGGTGAATACCAGATCTTTTTTAATATAGTTCTGGCTAAATGGAGGATTAGCTAAAACGCGATCGAAGCGTTTGAGTTCGTTATTTTCGTCTAGGTGCTGGGGTTCGCGGATGGTATCCGCTTGACGAATATCCGCATGGGAGATGCCATGCAGCAGCATATTCATCTTGCAGATAGACCAGGTTGTCCCCATTTTCTCCTGTCCAAACAGAGCCAGTTCCTCAGCATTTCTCCCCTTTTCCCGCAGATAGTCCCGCATTTGAATCAGCATCCCGCCTGAGCCGACAGTAGGGTCATATACCCGCATCCCCTCCTCTGGGTCACAAATTTCGACGCAAACCCGCACCACCTCCGCTGGGGTATAAAATTCTCCCGCCTTTTTGCCCGCCGAGTCAGCAAAGTATTTGATTAGCCACTCGTAAGCTGCCCCCAACAGATCGGGAAACTCAAAATCGCTGTCTTTTAAAGGAATCTTCTCGAAGTTCTGCAAAAAATCAGACAATGTATCGTCGTCCAGCGTTCGCTGCCCGATTTTGCGGTTGAAGTTAATGCCCTTGAGTACATCTTCTAGTACATCCGGGTTAGCATCTTCAATTGCCTCTAGAGCTTTATTAAGAGTCGTACCGACATTATTTTTAACATGCTTGAGAGCCGGATGCTTGACGATTTGACGCTGACCATTATCATCAATCACTTCTTCTTGCCAGCCCTCATTCCAGCGGGCGCGAGGTGGCACATAGAAGTATTTGCTAGAGTAATTATCGGGGTCTTCTAACTCTACCTCGATGTCTTCTTCAGCCATGCCTCTAGCTGCTAACTCTGCTTGTAACTCAGCACGGCGTTGGTCAAAGAGATCGCTTGCCCGCTTCAAGAACAACATGCCAAAGACATACTCTTTGTACTCACTAGCATCCATACTACCGCGCAGATCATCGCAAGCAGTAAGCAAAAGATTGTACAAGCGAGAAAGCGTTAGTTTCATCGATAACCTGAGCAAAATCTATTGGATTCTAAGGCAAGAGTTCTTACAATCTGCCTCCGAAACTATACATTATAGAAGATTACCAAATTGACCTGAATCGAGAGACGCGATGCCTACGGCGGGCTGTGCCTACACGAAACTCAACATCGCCTTATTATCGGATGGGATGCCAAAAGTCAGCACCAGGATTGTGACATGACTTATTCGGGATCAAGGAAACTGAATAATATCGCAGCATGAGGAAGTTCGTGCCGAAAAAGCAGCAGACATCGCCAAAACTTTAACTAAGATGAACGAAAAAGGCGACCTCAATAACCAACAACAAGCCTTCATCAAACGGAAAACTACTACCCTCGACCGTATCAATAACCCCTACCCTCGTCCTACTGGAGAGCCGATGACACTAATCTGACAACGATGACAAATGATGTATCAATCAACAACAAACGAGCACGGAGGGATTTGAACCCCCGACACCCAGAACCGGAATCTGGTGCTCTATCCACTGAGCTACGCGCCCTTGTGTGCAGCGGCGTTTCCAAGGAAACACACATGGCACAAATCAGATTATAACGTTGATTTGGAAAAAACGGCAATCTGTGCCAAATAAAAAATTCCCCTGCCTATGGCTCAGACTAAATCCGGGTTAACTACCCCCGATGTTGATCTTACTTTTCACCGCATCTGGAAAACCTCTCTCCAAACCTCTCTCCTACAAGGAGAGAGGCTTTGAATTCTCCCATGGAACAAAAGCGAAGCATCCTCTGGCTTCCCCCTTTTTTAAGGGGGACGGAAGGGGGATCTACAAGGGAAGAGGGGGATCTATCAAAGGGGACGGAAGGGGGATCTATAAGGGGGACGGAAGGGGGATATAGGTAGCGAATGTTACCTAAAGCAACTTTCCCTTTAGACTTTCCTGAAAACTATTCCTTTAGATAGAGGCACATTCCACTCTTCTGTGGGAGAAAGAACTGGTGTGTATGCTTAATCATGTAATCACTAGGGCAATTTGATACAGGTTCAGTACTCACTTGCCTATTATCAGGACTTGTTTGGTAAACTGCTGGAGTCAAAAAACTAATTTGTTCCATCATCACTTGGAATAGATACAGTCAACCTCTCTACTAAATAGGATTATGATACTAGGACTTCTTACAATTTACTTGTTAATCGCTGGATTATTTTGCATAAACTGGTTAAATGCATTCCAGAAAGAGACGAATTTATCGTCGGAGCAAAAATTCCGGTGTCGGATAGTCTTTATCATTGCCACCGTTTTTTGGCCCCTCACCTTCCCAATTTCATACCTGGAACACTGTTCGAGAGTTTAGGGAATAAACTACCCAGACCTGCTATCGCTCTCGGTCTGGGTTTTCAGTAGCCCTGAAGTCATCAAACAAGCTAAGCTGAACATATTCAATAGTTCGATTTAACTTGCACGACAACCCCGTGCCTCCAGGCTGGTTTATAGACAG